>NZ_JCAUBA010000020.1:0-152188 GCF_059692235.1 Paenibacillus sp. J2R1T-4
TGGCCCTCTAAATATCTCAATACGGCCCTTAGTTTTATTTCCAAAGTATACTTGGACATAAAAACTGCACCTCCAATTGTTAGATGTGTCTAACAATTGGGGTGCAGCTCATAAATAATTCGGACGGTCTTTCTTGTGGTTGAGCTTGGTTAGGTGTGTGGGAAGGTGGTAGAGCGGTTTTTCCGCTTTGGAGCAGTGCCAGGCTGCGTTTCACATGCTGTAGAGCGGAAAATCCGCTTTGGAGCAATGCCAGGCTGCGTTTCGTGTGCTGTAGAGCGGATTTTCCGCTTTAGAAGCGATACCAAGCTGCATTTCGCGTGCTCTTGAGCGGATTTTCCGCTCCATCTTCCTGCCCTTTTCAATCTAACTGGGTCAATGCTTCCAACCTCTGCATGACGGCATATTCATCTGGATAAATCATCATGTATTCCGTCAGACCCACCATGCGAAACAGCTTCTGGTAATGACCCGTTAACCCGTAAGCAAAAGTCTGATAGTTACCTTTGACCCCTGCCCGCACGATGCGAATTAAGATGGCAATTCCAGCGCTGTTGATATAAGGCACTTGTGTAAAATCCATAACAAGGAAGCCCTTCGGAGACCCCATTCCTTGCTCCCATGGTTTATAATGCAGCAGTGCTTCCTCGGCCTGTTTGGTCAAATCGCCGCTCAGGGTCAAAGCAAGTCCCTGAGTGATCGCCTTGCCTTCTACTCGGAATTTCGTATCCATGCACAGTCACTTCCTTAATTAAGAAAATCGGCAAAACTGCATTTCTATATAAAATTTTCCGTCACTGTCATCTCTCCCGAAACGGACAGAATGGGCAAATGTAGAGATAAATAGCATCCCCCAGCCTCGTGAGGTGCGCTCTGCTTGTAGTTCCCGATCGGATCCTTGGGGACCGGAATAATCAAATCCTTTGCCTTCGTCATACACACAGAAAATATATTTATCTTCGAAGACGTTCATCGTTACCCTTACGGGCAGCTGCTTCTCCTGCTTATTGCCATGTTCAATAGCATTCAGACAGGACTCAGAAACAGTCGTAAGGATGTCTTCCTTCTGCTCAGACCCCGAGTCGAATCGCTCGATGATCTCGGCGACATCTTCCATGACAATTTTTTCTTGTCCGAATTCACTGCTCACAATCCATTGCTTTGCAAATAAAGGCTCTTCGTTCACGTTCTTCATCACCTTCTTCTTCGATCAAGCATGAAGGATGGTCTCCTAGATCCATATTATACCGTTGGTTACTTACAAGAACCTTACAAGCCTTGCTACTCCCGCTTAATCACGACTAATGTACAATCATCCGCATGCATCTGATCTACTGACTGTTGCAAGGAATCGAATAAATCCGCGACAAGACGCTGCACCCCACCATCTGCAGGCAGACTGGCCAGCACACTCTCCAACTGCTCAAAGCCGCCGTTCTCTCTCGAAGGATTCATGCTTTTAACGATACCATCTGTATATAAGATCAAATACTCACCTTTAGCCATGACAAACCGGATTTCCGAATAGTGCTGGTCTGGATCGATCCCTAATGGAAAAGAAGACATGCTATGCTGTTCGACTTTTGAACCCCTTACGGAATAGGGTGAGACATGCCCCGCACTTGCGTATTCCACCCTCCCTGTCTGAACCTCACATATAGCCAGTCCTAGCGTAATCATCATATCGCCCTGGAGGGTTTCTGCAAGCATATGGTTAAGCCTGCCAAGCACTTCTCCCGCTGATCCGCCTTGCCGAATTTCCGTACGGAATACTACCATAACGGCCGACATGACAAGCGCAGCTTGTATTCCCTTGCCTGAGACATCACCTACTATAACGGCGAGCCGTTGTTCGTCGAGCTGCACAATATCGTACAAATCCCCTCCTACCTCTTTGATCTGCTCACAAATCGCGCATATTCGGTATTCCCCCACCGCGTGGTAGCCTCCAGGAAGCATTTGCTGCTGCACCATATAGGCCAGTTCGAGCTCTTTATCCAGCTCATCATATTCTTTGGAGATTTGATCCTGCAATTCATTAAAGGCATCTGCCAGCTGCCCCATCTCGTCAGGGTGGTATATCGCGATTTGACTGTGAAGTTTATTCCGATCTCCTGTTGTTAGAGAACCAATCCCCTCGACCATCGTTCTAAGCTCTTTGCGTAGCTGTATGACCATCACCGTGAATAACAAGGTTGCGAATAAAAAATATAACCCAGTCATCCAGAACAAGACAGGAAGCTCAATCGGCTCATTATACAGGAGGTTGTCATTTAGATACAGCAGCAAATTAAGAATCACGATGATAAAGCAGCTGATAAAATAAATAAGAATCGGTTTCACGAGGCTTTCTTTTTTCAGATCACCAATCCGCAAAATATGTAATTGATTGATATAGGGACGCAGACTGCTGCGGGTCATCGTGTAAAGCAGAATGGAGATTGTAAGCGCAAGCGCTTGTTCGCTAAGCGTTGTATTAATGAGGCCCAGGAGGAGGGCCTTGTCCGCCTCGCCCGGAGAAATCCCATAATAGATGTGATCAGCCGTATGGAACAGGATCGAAAAAATAATCGACAGGATCGTAACACCCCAGAATAACTCTGCCGGAAAACGAAGCATACGGGCCATGATGATTTCTTTCCCACTACCAGGAATATTTCCCCCAATATATCGCATAACCGGGCGAAGTCGCCAATACGTTATCACTTGCAGCAGCAGGATGAATAACGGAATTCCTATGAGGAGTGCTTTTAGATTAAATTCCCAAAGCTCCGAGAGCGCACTTCCATTTACATATAAATTTTTAAGCGTAATCATACACCCGCCAAATACCAGAGCAAGCACATACATGAAAGACAATCTCAGCATCAGCGGGAAGGCTGTTGGTTTACCGGTCTGCATGATCTGCGCCCCCTTTAATTCCTAAGAATCCTACCTTATCGGTATTGAAGCAAAACGATAGTGCGGTCATCCTCGTAACGGGAACCCTCTATCTTAGGTAGCCGGGCGATCAACCGGTCAACTTGATGTTTCGGTTCCAGATCGGGAGAGAGCTCAAGCATCATGTGCTCCAGGAATTCAAAACCGACCATCTCCCCTTCTTCATCCATGGACTCTATTGTCCCATCTGTATACATCAGAAAACGATCCCTGCCACGAAGTATTATCTCTTGCTCCTTAAATTCCTCGTCCTCGTGGAAACCGAGCGGAAGCGATGGAAGGATGATTTGATCCATTCGATCCTCACTTATATGATAAGGTCCGACATGCCCGCCGCTCGCATAGACAACGGACCCCTTCCGACAGTCGCAAATGGCCAGCCCCAGCGTTACATAATGCTCACCGCGCAACGTTTCGACTAGCCGCCGATTGAGTCGGACCATTAACTCACGTGCACCCCCGCCTCGGCGCACTTCCGTTCGGAACAGCATCATCACGGAGGACATAATCAGTGCCGCTTGCATGCCTTTTCCTGATACATCTCCAACAATAACGGCGAATCTGTCATCGGGAAGCATGACGACATCGTATAAATCACCTCCTACTTCTCTAGCAGCTTTACTGTAACAAGCCATTCGGAAACGACCGATCTCATGCAGAGGAGAAGGCAGCAGCTTTTGTTGAACATCATACGCAAGCCTCCTCTCCCGTTCGAGTTCCGCATACTCCCCGGAGATACGCTCCTGCAAGCAATTGAAAGCTGCCGTTAGCTGCCCCGTCTCATCGAGCGAGATAATCGGGATTTGCTGATGCAGCCCGGACCCTTGTCCTACCGCCAAAGAACGAATTCCAGCCGCGATCAAGTTCAGCTCATCACGGAAATCCGAGGTATAGCTGCGAAATATGACTACTGCGAAGCTGATCGAGATAACCGCCACACAGGTGACAAGAATAATATTCACTTCACTATGCCGATCCATGGAATTGATGGAGCTCCACAACACCACAAGAACCGCAGCTAACAGGAAGCTGACAAAGGTCCCCAGCCACACATTGAAAAAAGTCGTTTCCTTTAGTCCTGTAAAGCTGGTCTTAGCCGCGCGCATCAAATAAGGACGAAGAATTCTCCTTGCCGTCCCGAACATCATCATTGCAAGAGTCAGCCCTAGCGCCTGTTCAACGAGGATGTGCTGAACGACATAAATATCAAAGGAGCGAAGGTGCAAAACGGCAAGCTCCATCGTATGGTAGACCACAGTGGATAAGGTGCTGCAGCCCCACACTGCAACAAACAGCTCCGCCGGGAATCGCAGCAGTCTTTGCAAAAGAAGGGTCTCGGATATGGGGCTTGATCGATCATTCAGAAAATATAAATCGGCTGAATGGAGCCTGCTGAATGTATAGCTTTGCAGAGCAAAGAAGAATAAGGTTACCGTGACCAGAATGAAATAAAAATCCAGCTTGAAGATATGTGACCAAGTCGATCCGTCCACAAATACGTTGTAACAATTGAGACCAATGACTGAAAAAAAAGCAACACCGGCATAAAACTGAGAAAACGGACGCAATAAGTCGGATCGCCAACTTTTCATGATGACATCATCCTAGTCATCAGTTGAACCGATTCGGCCATTGGTGCGGTTCCCAGCTCTTCCCTGCACATCTGCTCCAGCTTCCTGTATAGCTGCTTAGCTTCTGTTTGTTTGCCCATAACTAATAGAGCACGCATAAGCTCCTGGTACGCTTGCTCGTCAATGGGGCAGAGCCTCAGCCATTCTCTATAGTAGTCTTCTGCTTTTCCATATTCCGATTGATCCATCGCATCATGACCCAGCCTGCATAATAGGGCAGCTTGCTTCTCCTCAAGATGAAGACGAAAACGATCGACCCAGTCCAAATACCGCATCTCTGGTATCAGCTCACCATACATTTGATAAGCCTCCTCATAGAACTCAACGGATAACTTCCGGTCATGAGCCGATAGCTGGTTGCCAACACGAATTAAGGTTAAATATCGCTCTACGTCCACATATTCAATCCAGCCGTCTCTTAGCCGTATTACACCATCTTTGATAATGAGCGCGTCCGTTACCCCGAAGTATTCCTTCAACGTCTGCTTCAATTGATGAAGAGTAACATACAGTTGATTGGCCACTTTATCTCGTTCCACACTCTCGAATAAAGCCTCCGTCACCTGTTCCTTCACAGCAGAATAGTGAGGCTGAAGCAGTAAATAAAGGAGCAGCTCTTGAGCTTTTTTGCGTTTCCAGTGAATCTCTCCGATCTCCTTATTACCAGACACAAAGCGCATCTTGCCGAAGCAGTGAATAATGAGCGGGAACATGAAGGCAGGGTCAGGCGGAGGAGATACGATTCGCGCCTTGTCTTCCATTGACTGCATCTGTTGACGCAGCCCAATTTCCATATTCTTAACCTCGATCATCCGATCATTTGACGGCACGAGCTTGCATAAAGCTGCGGCTTTTTGCAAGTATTGATCCGCTTCCTGGGTATGACCTTTTATGAGCTTGTATTCGAACTGGATACATAACACGTTATATTGATGCACGAGATCGGCTTCATCCTTGAGACAATACCGAATGACAGGATCTAACCGGGTTTCATCCGCTTTATGATATTGATACAACTCCGCTCTTACGGAGAGCAACTGCAACCCCACCGTTTGCTGGTAGCTCAGTTGCTCTGTCTTAAGCACCGATACTAGTTTTTCGACACTTTTCCACTGCTTGAGATCAAAGCATCGGACAATCTCTGAAGCATGAACAATGGAGCTGCATGCAGCATTCAGCCTGGCTTTTTGCTGGATAACGAGCAGCGTTTCTTCCCATTCCGCAGCTGTGAATCGATGGCCGCAGCGCAGCAGCATATCAAGCAATACAGCACACCCGCTTCGGGAATCTTGCTCCCTGAAGAATGTTTCCGCTGCCGAACGATAATAAGTCAGATCCCGGTCGGTTTCGTCAAGTAAGAAAGCACCTTGCGCGAGCGCATATGGAACTTGTCCGGTAACGACAACCTCGCCTCGGGTCCATTCCTCGCTGAGAAACTGAATAATCGTTGCTGCTTCCTGCAGTTCACCGGTTCTAAGATGGACACAGGCCAGGCCTGCAAGTGCGGATAAAAGCTGCTGCTGAAACGTCTGTGAGGCGAAGCCTTTGATTGCTTGTTCGTAATACAGCTTGGCCTTAGTCAGATAGCCTTGATGGACATTTAAGTCCCCGCATGCTTTGAGCAGCAGGGGGGATATTCCCATATACATGTCCGGAATGTCTTGTAAAACCGATGCAGCTAGCACATTTCCACTGAGAAGGATACGTTCCAAGCGGATCACCTCCGCTGCCCAAAAGTGCTTCTGACTGTCATAATCCGAGTGGCCGGCCATAGTCCATACACCATCCATGCAGCATTTTACTTGATCATTTCTACATTATTCTGCGGAACCAATAAAATCCCTTCTCGCCGCAAAGGGGAAAAGGGATTATTGTTATTCCTTGTATGATTTAGTTAAGCTTTGTATTATTCCTCAAGCGGAATAGCCCAGTTGCCTTTACGAAATACCGGCTCGATCGTACCGTCCTGAAGCTCGCCGTCAATGTCGAGCTGATCGGTGCCGACCATGAAATCAACATGGACCAGGCTCACATTGGCCCCTTTGGCAATCAGCTCTTCCTTGCTCATTCGGGTCCCGTTCTCGATGTTGACGGGGTAGGCACTGCCGAGTGCCAAATGACAAGACGCGTTCTCGTCAATCCCCGTGTTATAGAAGGTCCGCCGCAAATTGGAGATAGGCGAATCGTGCGGGACCAATGCGAGCTCTCCCAGGAATCGGGCCCCTTCATCTGTATCGAGCAGCTGCGCGAGATGCTCCTCTCCCTTCTCAGCCTTGTAGCCTGTTACAATCCCATCCTGGAAAGTGAGGCTGAAGTGTTCCACCAGTCGGCCGTTCAGGTTGAGCGGCATCGTGCTCTTCACTGTACCATTCACCCCGTCGCGCTTCGGCATCGTATAGACTTCCTCCGTAGGCATGTTCGCTACGAAATAGATGCCGGAGCCGTTCTCTTTCCCTCCGCCAAGCCAAATATGACCTTCAGGCAGCTCTACGCTCAGATCCGTGCCTGGAGCACGGTAATGCAGCCTTCGATACCGCTTGCGATTCAACACCTTCCGCTTCTCAAGCAGAACATCCAGATGCTCCCTCCATGCCGCCACCGGATCATCACGGTCTACTCGGTTCATCCTGAAGATTGCCTCCCACATGGCTTCTATTCGATCTTCCTCGGGCAATTCTGCGAATACTTTTGCCGCCCATGCACGGGTAGGGGCTTTCACCAAACACCAGCTGAATGTACTGTTCCGCACATAAGTAGAGAACTTTTGGCGGGATACAGCCGCCGTCTTGGTAGCCGCCGACACCTTCCAGCTATCGATCCCATTGAAGAGCTCAGGGTCCGGCACTTTTATATTCAAGAGTGCACCTCCCGCTTCTGCAAGCTGTTCCATCATCTGAACCGTCCATTGTGGGTAATAGGTAAACGACTCATCCGGGGCATACTCGAACCGAGTGCGTGTTATTTGTTCGTCATCCCAGTTAACCTGCACATACTTCGCACCTATCAGGTAAGCTTGCTTAACGATCATTCGAGTTAATTCAGCCGTTTCGAGCGGCGATTCAATCATCAATACTTGGCCGGGCTGAACATTTAAGCCGACACGAACAACGAGCTCCGCATATTTTTCCAAATTCCTTTCAAAAGCGTCCATTGTGTACCCTCCCGTTATGTAGTTTGATCCTCTATTTTAATTTTGTGTATAATGAAAAACAAGTTGTTGTATTTTGCAACAGTACTATTATAAAAGAGGCGGCCAGACCAGATGACAATCAAAGTACTAGCTATAGCCCCTTACCCGGGATTAAAGGGTTTATTAGAGGATCTTTCCAGCAGCGACTCGCGGATTCAGATGGACATTGAGGTTGCTGATCTTCACAACGCGATTCCGATCGTCATGGGAGCCAAGAGTCGGTCTTATGACATCATCCTCAGCCGAGGGGGAACCTCAACGATAATTAGAAGCCATGTCTCTACTCCAGTCGTGGATATTCCTGTCTCTGGTTACGATATATTACGGGTCCTTACTTTAGTGAAAAACTCCCATAGCAAGGTAGCTATTATCGGGTTCCCCAACATATGCCGAGGGGCAGCAGCTGTTTTGAGCCTACTTGATTTCGAGATTCCTATTTATCGGATCGAACAAGCAACAGATGTCCAGGACGCCTTGAGAGAAGCATTCGAACACGGGGTGACCATTGTCTTAGGAGATGTCGTTACCGTAAATACAGCAGAAGAGATGGGCTACAACGGAATCCTTATTACATCTGGCCGGGAATCCATACTGGAAGCTCTGTCTGAGGTTACACGGATCTATGACGTTATAGCAAAAGCCCGGGAGAACGAACGTTTCTTTGAGCACATACTTGAGCATCATCGGTCAGGTGTGCTAGCAGTTGACAGCAACGGAATCATTCTATATGCCAATCATGCCTCTTCTCTATTATTAGGCTACGAGCACACTGTCATGCGTGGAATGAATCTTAAAGGCATTGATCCTGTATGGGAGCGATATCTCGAGGAGGCGGCCAATAGCCCTGTTGTCTCAGCGAATAAACAAAACAAATGGTTCCACAAACGCCAAATCCATATAGAAATCGTTGTTCCTTCCAATGTTAAGGAGCACCATTTCCTAATCTATTTGAATCCTTTAGAGGATAGCGGGATAAGGCCAGGGTTCGGCACCTATGAAATCAATGAACGCATCGGCACATTTGCCCAAATCATGGGCTCCAGCTTTGTTATTGAGCAAACGATCAAGCGAGCCAAAGCATTGGCGAAAACAGACAAGCCCATCTGGATCGTTGGGGAATCAGGCACAGGCAAGCACCTGTTTGCCCAAGCCATTCATTCTGCAAGCGACCGGAATCATGCTTCTTTATACATTCTGCCATGCAACCTCCTAACTGATATTGAACAAGAATCCATCTTGTTCGGTACGGATACCGAGCCCGGGCTCTTGTATATAGATACAGTCGGGACGATATGCCTCCAGCAGATCCAGCATGTTGGTCTGCAACTGCAGCGTAAGCTAGGTGCTGCCCTTCAAGCCGGAAACGATGCGCGTCTTATAGTAACCTCTGTCCTTCCAATCAAAACTCTGTTGAAAAAAGATGAGGTTGACCCTGACTTTGCCCACTATTTCCTTGATACAATCTTGCAAGTTCCTCCTCTCCGTGAACGCGTAGAAGATATAGGCGAGATCATTCGAGGATTAATCGCCAGGTTCAATTCCCGTCACGGCAAACAAATTGTTGGCATTCGTCAAGAAGTATTAGAAGACGATCTTATGCAGAAGCTATGGCCAGGTAATATCAACCAATTGGAAATCGTAATTGAAAGTATGCTAGCCCGTACAAATGGTCACTATATAGGTATAAAAGAAGCAACAGAAGGATGGAACCAAGTGAGAGAAAACTTACAGATGGAGGGAGTAAGCCATACCGCTCTCTTGAATTTGTCAGGTACTTGGGATGAAATCGAAAAAAGGGTTTTATGGGAAATCCTTCAAAAAGAAGATATGAATCAATCCAAGGCAGCCAAAAGATTAGGGATTAATCGATCCACACTTTGGCGAAAACTTAAAAATATGTTGCAAAATTAAACACTCACCATATTGTAGTCCTATTAATGTACCCTTATAATTAGCTTCGAGCGGTTTTCAATCCACTGTGTGTTGCATTATCTATCACATTATTTGAAAATAGCACAAATTACATCTAGGAGGTTCGCAGCATGAGAATAAAAGCAACAATTGAACGAATCCCCGGCGGCATGATGATCGTGCCTTTGCTATTAGGGGCTATTATAACAACCCTATTTCCGACAATGGCCAAAACCTTTGGCTCATTTACAGGAGCTCTAATGACAGGATCCTTGCCGATCTTGGCCGTATTCTATGTATGTATGGGTGCTACGATTAATTTCAAAGCGACTCCCTATATTCTGAAAAAAGGCGGCACCTTGCTCGCAACTAAGATATTGACTGCAATGGCAGTCGGTTTCATAGCCGCCCAATTCCTTGGAGACGGCATGATAAGCAGTGGATTTTTTGCAGGAATCTCGGTTCTTGCTATTGTTGCCGCTATGAATGATACCAACGGCGGATTGTACATGGCTTTGATGGGCCAGTTCGGTAAAAAAGAAGATGTAGGCGCCTACTCTGTGATGAGCTTGGAATCCGGGCCATTCTTTACAATGATCACTTTGGGCGTAGCAGGACTTGCAGCCTTCCCATGGCAAACATTTGTAGGAGCGATACTGCCTCTAATCGTGGGGATGATATTGGGTAACTTGGATAAGAATATGCGTGAATTTCTTGGAAAAGCTGTACCGGTTCTGGTTCCATTCTTCGCTTTCGCACTTGGTGCGGGCCTGAATCTGCAGACGGTCTGGAAGGCCGGATTCTTAGGCATATTGCTTGGGGTGTCTGTTGTTCTGGTTACAGGGATAACATTACTGTTCACAGATCGGTTAATCGGTGGAAACGGGATTGCCGGCTTATCGGCCGCTTCAACAGCAGGTAACGCAGCTGGTGTGCCTGCAGCCGTCGCAGCTGCCAATGCAGCCTATGCTCCTCTAGTCCCTTCCGCAACAGCACTAGTTGCTTCTTGCGTCATCGTGACCGCTATCCTGGTACCGATTGTAACAGCTTGGTATGCCAAGCGAATTGGTGTTAAAAGTCAAATCGTATAATAAATCGACGCTATCTGAACCGTCCCGGAATTAGACCTCCGGGACTTTCGTACGCACATTAATCATACAAGACAGATGATTGGCAAGGAGGAAGCTTATCATGAGACACATGGCTATTATCGCAGATGATTTAACTGGAGCTTCTGATTCAGGAGTCCAATTTGCAAGAAAAGGGTTGGATACCCAAGTTGTATTTGATTTAAAGCATTTCTCTACAGACATTCAGGACATCCACACCGTGGTTTTGGATACGGATAGCCGTTCTGTTCCATCGCAAACTGCTTTTGAGAAAGCACTGCAAGCTGCGATCGTCGTCCATAAGGCTGGTTTTAAGCATGTATACAAAAAAATGGATTCCACCCTGCGCGGGAATTTGGGTTCAGAATTAGATGCAGTCCTGGATACGATTCAGGTGGATTTTGCAGTCGTGGCACCCGCTTTTCCCAAGATAGGAAGAACTACATCCAATGGGGTTCATTATTTGAATGGGGTTCCAATTGATCAAACGGAAATTGCCCGCGATCCCAAGAGTCCTGTTAAAGAATCAGACCTGGTAAAGCTTTTCACCTCACAATCGAAACGAAAAGTTGGACTTATTCCATTAGATATTCTTCATGCAGGCAGAGAGCAAGTTATGGACAAGATTAAAGCTTTGCTTCAAGATCATATGGAGATCATAGTGTTCGACGCGGTTATGGAAGAAGATATGCAGCAAATCGCTGAGATCATTGCGGCTAGCGATTATCGGGTTCTATGGGCGGGATCAGCAGGACTAGCCGATTACCTGCCTGCAGCCTTGTCTTTCCCAGTCAGCAACAGCAAGCCTCTAGCTCTTCCTGTCTCAAATAAACCTGTGCTCTTAGTGGCCGGAAGTATCTCCAAAGTTACCCGTAATCAGGTTTCTATTTATAATGAAGACCCGCAAGTCAGAGCCGTTGAGCTGGATACGGTCAAGATGATCACCTCTGACGAGGGAAGTATCCAGGAGACGGAGCGCTGCCGGAATGAGCTCTTGGCTGCTATAGCTGCAGGATCGGATGCATCCCTTTATGCCAGCTCTTCTCCAGAGCAGGTTCAATCGTCCAAGGATGCAGGAGCTGTGAGAGGATTCGACCCAACCGAAGTTTCCAATCGAATCGCAAATATACTGGGTGAGATTGCTTCCGGTCTTATCCAACAAGTAGAGCTGCAAGGTGTGATCCTTACTGGCGGTGACACAGCGAAGGCTGTGTGCAGACATCTGGGTGTATCCGGCATTCAACTCATCAAAGAGATCGAACCTGGGATTCCGCTAGGCAAGCTGGTGGGGAACACTTCATTGTGGGTAGTCACCAAAGCCGGCGCTTTCGGTAATGATAATAGTTTGTCGCATGCCAAACAAGCTTTGAAGGGAGATCAATCGAATGACTAGACCCGTGATCGGTATAACAATGGGAGACGCTGCTGGTGTTGGCCCGGAAATCATTATGAAATCTTTACAAGATAGCCGAGTGTATGAGTCATGCAAGCCATTTGTAATTGGGGATTCCAAAATATTAGAGAGAGCTGATGGCTTCGTCCATACAGGACTTCAAGTCCGCACCATTCAATCTGTCTCGGAGGCTGTGTTTCAACATGGCACTGTAGACTGTCTGGATCTCAATCTACTTCCTGCCGATCTTCCCATTGGACAAGTGTCCGCTGAAGCTGGACATGCATCCTTTAGCTTTTTGAAAAAGGCGATTGAGCTTGCTAATGCTGGTGAAATTGATGCGATCTGTACAGCTCCTTTAAACAAAGAAGCTCTTCACAAAGGCGGCCATCTATACCCGGGCCATACGGAAATTCTGGCAGATTTAACGAACACGCAGGATTTCTCCATGATGCTTTCTGCGCCAAAGCTTAAAGTGATCCATGTGACGACTCATGTGGGGATTCTGGACGCCGTCAAGATGATCAATCCAGAACGAGTTTACAAAGTGATTCGCATGGCGCATGAAACCCTGCAAAAGGCGGGTTATGCCTCTCCCAAGATTGCTGTCTGCGGAATTAATCCGCATGCGGGAGAAAACGGACTTTTTGGCTACGGCGAAGAAGAGGAAAAAATCATTCCAGGCGTCAAACGCGCTCAAGATGAAGGGATTCAAGTTGTTGGTCCGCTCCCTGCCGATACCCTGTTCTTCCGTGCAACACGCGGTGATTTCGACATCATTGTGGCGATGTATCATGACCAAGGACACGGTCCCATTAAAGTTCTTGGACTAGAAGCCGGAGTTAATATAACGATTGGTCTGCCAATCATTCGGACCAGTGTAGATCATGGCACTGCATTCGACATAGCAGGTAAAGGAATCGCGGACGAGCAGAGCCTGAAGGAAGCGCTTCGTCAAGCCATTGAATTGGCTCCCAAGCGCGCTGAATAATTACTCCTATTCAGCATTACCAAGACTCCACTTAGTATTACTATGTAATATCTAATATAACAAAGGGATGCCGAGTATTACTAAGTAATACTCGGCATCCCTTTGTGTTATCCCTTGCTGCGTAAGGCTTCTAGGTCCATGACTCTATGTCTTCATCGTCTATATCGTCCTCAACTGGTTTTACCGCTTCCTTTTTCTCAGCCGTCTCTGCCCTTCCATCACCCTCAGAGCTGGCACTCACAGGTGAACTGCTCGTGCTGTCATCTGGAGTTGATTGTATGGATGCAATAGAGAAAGATCGTTCAGCCGGAACGTAAGCTTGCAGATTGCGCACTCCATTTTGGCTCAGCTCATTCTCAATCAGGTATCGAATCGAGTCCATCAAGTTTGTTTGAGCATTGATCCATTCCATAATGGATGAGTCTTCCGTTTTTTTAGTTTTGAGACTAATGTTCTCTCCAGGCTGTTTTGTTTTCTTCATTTCCAATCACCTTTTAAAGTGCCATATTTCCGTTATACGGGTTGTGCAGCCTTCCCTTTGAGTGCCTCATAGATCTTGCCCCTCACAAAGGCATCTAGTCCCATCGCATTCATCTGCACCGCATATTGCGCAGGAATGTATAAGAGCTTGATCTCCCTCTCCACGCATAGCTCATTAAGTAGCGGATACAGGGCCGAGCGCATTAGAACACTTCCCCCGCCGTAAACGCAGATGACATCGATCTCATTCCTCGACTTGGTTAACTGTCTTTTGACGTTTTGGATAATTTGTCTGACTTGGCTTTCAAGCGGTCTTTTCAGTGCTTTGATCGCACGGGCATGGTACTTGTGCTTGGTGTTCTTGATTACATCACTGAAGAACTGACGCGGGCTGTCCGGCAAATGAAGCAATCTATTGAAATCATCCAGTGACTCCTCAATCGCATAGCCTGCGCCATGATGACTACCATGCACGAATTGGCGCAGAAACTTATTGCCTTCTGTTATCGGGTATTCCGTCGATCCATCTCCAATATCCACATGAAGAATACGCTTATCCTTGAAGTAGCTCCCGTTAAAATTTTTGCTCAGATCATAGGTTTCCACGAACTCCTGGAAGATGTCCCCATCTCTCCAGTTGCCTTCCATATCCTTTTGAAGAGCGAAAATAACAGGTGTGGCTTCCGGAACTACCTTGGCGAACACGAACACGATCTTGACGGCAACACGTTGGATCCCAAGGTGAACGGTCACATGATGAGAACCGGACATGAATCGTTTCTCGAACTTCGCCGATGTCTCATCCGTATGCTGCGTGACCGGCAGTGCCGTAACCATATCCACTTCGACTTCAATATGTTCCGGAATCTTGTTCTCCTCTTCATTCGCCTTCTGCACGGCCGCCGCTGCGATCTGCGCTAGAGTATTGATTAGAGGCAGATCCATGTCGCATTTCATATCAATTCCGATCTGCAGGCTATCCAGGATCTCTCCGCTTTCAAGCGCGAACTTCCCGATATAATACATCCCCGGGCGTGCTGATGGCGAATCAATCGTAACAACAAGCTGATCCTGCAAGTTCTTAATAAAGCTCTCCGGGGCCTGTTCCTCGCTCCAAGGGAGCTCGTCCACCGTGCAATTCACATTTGGCTGTGCTATATGTTTACCGTCGATGATCATATCATGCTCACTGTTCCCGTTATCATTGCCTACAAAGAAATGGTACTTCATATTCATACCTCCCATATGTGATGTTATTCGGTGTTACCTTGTCCTGCTTGGCGTTTCTAATGGCACACTACAGGGCTAGTCTGACAAACGTGAAAAAGACATCCCTAAATCGAATGCCTCACTGACCAAGCTATTCGGTTTTGTTGACTCCTTGTCATATGTAAGCAATCTCTTAGCCTCCCATGACAGTCTATTATAAGATTCGAGTAACCTCCCCTGTTTATGGGTCAATAGTATAAAATAATACCTGGTAATTAATGGTTAATACACAAAAAACACTTTAATGAAAACACAAAAAGAGCCGCCAGCATGTATGTACATGACGGCAGCTCTTCCTTGTTGGATGAATTAGAACGGTTTGAATACCATGAGTATAATCAAGACGAATGCCATTAAGTGCACGAATCCTTCAAGCTTTGCAGATTGCTTGCTGATAACCTTATAAGCTACAGGAAGCTCTTCGCCTTTAACTTTGTCCAGAATCTCCTGCTGCTGCTTCATGTACTTGGGCAGAAATCCTACTACTATTACCTGGACAACCAGGTAGATAACGATTGATGCAATGAACCAGCCTGTGGTGAACAAGGAAGTGTGCATGATTCCCATCACGAGACCAGTTACCAGTAAGAGAATACTCCCTACCTTAGGCAGAATCTCTAGTCTCTTCAGAAGAGACAGTACGAACTTGGCTTGGCTGACCGTACCAGCGCTCTTCGCGATGATCGGAAACCCGAATGCCGCCCCCAAACCCATAATGGCAGCAACGATGTGAAGCGTTAACACGTAGATATACAAGATGGTTCCCCCCAATAAAATAACGATACATTTAGTATATCGGCATGGAGTGTTAAGAAATTCCGTACTTCTACGCATTTTTTAAAATATTTTTTTCATTCCGAGCTACACATCATATTCCAATTGCTTTCGAGCCTGCACAATGAAATCAAGCGGCGTTGCAATCTTCTCGGGATCATATTCCATGGCACCCATTCGCAGATTTAATTCGATTTTGTACTTGTCGGCAAATTCTACTTGGTTAAATTCAACTACATTTTGCATGAGCCGGTCGATGACTAAGTTCGCTCCCATCCGGTCCGTGAACAAGAGCATGCCCCATGTGGGATTCTCATTGCTGAGCATATACAGGGAGTCGTTCGTGCGAATGCTCGTCTCGTTCAACTTGGAGAGATCATACATCGCCTCTGTCATCTTCTCTTCACTAATCATGCGTTTTAACTCATCCCAATATTTCACGTTCACCACCATCAGCGTTAAGGGGATCTTATATCGGACGGAGAGCGCCATGAATACGGTGGCATCCTTTTGGAACGATCGACTATTCTTCAAATTCGTGTTCTCGTCCATCGTAGCCAGCGAAGCATTCGTTTTTTCTAACAGATCATTCTTGGTCTGCAGCTGCTTCTGGGCAAGCGTAAGCATCCATGTGACAAAGGTGAACGCCGGGGTCATGACTAACCAAAAGTAATTCTGGGTTCCGATGACATCTCCCGCCACAACGGTCTGGTACAGGGTAAACGTCCCGTAACCGAATATAAACAAGATATTCATGATCAACCCTGTGGTAACCGTCGTAAAGTACGTTACAATGGCAATCAAGAAGGCCACATTCAAGAGGATGATGTTCTGAATATAGCGATCAGGATCGCCCGTCATGAACAAAATGGTGATAAAGCAAATGACGAATAACAATAAGAAGCCGCCATCCGACAGCAAGCTGCTTTGATTCCGTTTCATCGCACATTCCCTCGATTCTTCCTATACTTGCGGATCAACAAGATCAACGATACAAGCACGAGAACCAGCACTAATACGATGGCAATCATAAATCCTAATACGTCCTCACGCTGTACGATGTCGCTAATTATATTCGATTGTGCTGGATCGGCCTGTTTCTTGAAACGGAACGCATGAATATTCCCATCTTTATCCGTTACCGCGCCGTCACCGAATATTTTCCACATTGTGCTTTCACTCGATACCAGCTTGGAAGCCATATAATAATATTCGGACCCGACCCCTGTCACAGCTAATAGAGCGTGTCCTGCTTCATACGGCGAATCAATTAACTGCAGCGTTCCGATTCTTTTCCCATAGTCCAACTCAACACTCATTTTTTCATTGGAACGAATACCGCTGCCGCTCAGATCGTATTGGAAATAGAGCTTGCTGTTATTCTCTCGTATGACTTTATTATTCTGATAAGTCCCGATCGCGATAATTTGTCGGTTCTGCAAGTCCTTGGCTTCAGCACCTGATGCAAAGAACTTAACCTCCCCCATATTCCCTTCGGCATACTTACCCAACAGGTTGAACAGGTTGGAGATTGTCTGGAACGTATAAGGATCACGCTCATCTGGTACTACGACCGCTACCTGATTATAGCTGCCGTCCCGCAAGAACGGATAAGGATAGTTGTTGAACAATAAATCGGTTCTGTCTTTGGTATTCAACTGCAGGATCGAATCTTTGGTTATGAACGCCCATGGCATTTCATTCTGATTCTGTATGCAGCTGACGTTATTCTTCAACTCCAGATCGAAGGCGACCGTAACCGCGAAGTTACCCGTCGTGCTAAGATTCTTGGGAATCGGCATGGTGACGTTGTCTCCGTCTGCCAACACCGAGGTAAGCTTCTTGCTGCCAATCGGAGCATTGTTCACTAGAATGGTTACCATGGAGCGGTCGAAATCGAGATTTTTGGAGTACCGGAAGTCCAGATTAATCTTACTGGCCTCTGCTATCGATCGATTGGCTGGCAGGGGTACGAAATAAGTCTTCTCCCGGTGCATCGACCCGCTTAGCTTGTCACCGGTTTCGGTTAAGGTCACGTTCTTAGTGATGCCGGTAACTGGGGCTGCGATCTCCGTAAGCTCATTCACCAATTTGATGGCCGTCTCCATTTGCCCCATCAGCCCTTGGTTCGCTACTAAACGGCTTGCTCGGATTAATAGCTCGGGACTTTTCGAAGTAACGACCAGGGTCGGCTGCTTGTCTGTGTTCACCAATTGGATGATTGCATTATTGTTCAGATCTTCATTGGCCACAAGACTTTTGAGCTCTGCGGGTAAATTATCGTACAACGCCACAGCCACTACAGCCTTCTTATCCTTCAGGTTGTCCGGACTGTTAGAGACAATCGGGATAATGGTATCCTTCAAGCTATTCGCCTTGGAGAATCCGGATAGCGCGTAGACTGCTGCCTCTAGTTCAGAAGGTGTGCTTCTCAGCGGAACTGCAATCGCATTAAGACCTGCGCTAACCGTATCAAGACCTATGAAATGCTGGTTGAAATCGCTGATGCTCCCCTTCAGAGGAGTATTGCTGTATTGAACCATGACACTGGAGGTGTTATACAGCTGCAGCCAGCTCTCTTGCGTCTGAGGCGGCGGACAGGCCAGATCAGGCTTCGAAGTTGCTTGAATGTTCCCTTCGATGCTTAGCGTATTGACCCCTTTTATGATTAAATCATTGGGAATGGTTACCGACTGACGCTGCTTTGTTTCTTTTGTATTTGGACGGAATGAATGGAAGGTAGTTCCATTGATAACCAGGGTGATGCTGGATTGTTCATTTAGTAACAACGGAGAAGCAGAATAGTCCAAATGAACCTTCACTTCACTTACTTGCCAATACGGTGCGATCTGGAAAAATTGCTGCCTGGACGTCATCAAGCCGGTTAAAGCACTATTCGTATCCGCGAATGGTGTTGCATAAGTCTGTCCAGGCACATCCGCTGCCTCCACTATCACAGTCTGACCAATCAGTGTGAACAAGAGGGACAAGCCGAGCAACCCTATACCTATCGCTCTTTTAATTCTTATCACTATTCTCTCCCCTTTCTCAGTAACGTTCCGTCTTATACCATTTGGCTTCCCGCTTGAATACCAAATCTTTCAGATAAGCGTACAAACCATAGGCCGCAACCACCATCCAGAATTGACAGTATGAAACATACATGAGCATGATGATCCATAGATTGGAGAGCTTCATCTCTCCCTTTTCGGTTATAACTGTAATAAAAGTCCCTACTATAAATAGAGTGATCGCAAGCAGCCATAGAAACACGCTGAACCCAGCAATCGTCGTATGCACATACCCTAAGGCATGAAGAATTAGCAGTATATCGGACATCACGAGTGAAGTTAGCAGCAGGAAATAGATGGACAGGAAGTACAAGATATCGAAGCGAATGTTGCGCGCCGAACGGTCAAAGAGGAGCCGGGCATTTTTCACAATGACATAGATATTGCCCTTCGCCCATCTCGTTCGTTGCTTGAACCACACCTTCATCGTCTGCGGCTCCTGTTCCCAGGTGACGGCCTTAGGCTGGAACTTGATTCGATACCCCATCATATAGATGCGAAAGCTGATCTCGGTATCCTCTGCGATCGCCTTCACGTCCCAACCACCGATCCGCTCTACGATATGCCGCCGCATGATAAAGTTAGTTCCGGGTATCGTGCACAGCTTGAACAGTTTCCATCTTCCGGCCTGTGCCATCCACTGAAAGGATAACGTCTCGATATTAATAAATCGGGTTAATAGGCTGGCATCCCGATTACGGGTGCGGAATTTGCCAATCACGGCTCCGAGCGCGGCATCGTTCATGATCTCCCCGACCAGATAACGAAGCGCTTTTTTCTCAGGGGTATTGTCCGCATCATAGATCGCGATCAGCTCCCCCTTGCTTTGAGAGAACCCGATGTTCAGTGCGTTGGACTTGCCTTTCCCCCCCGTGATCTTATCGGTGTTAATGATGATTAGATTGCGCTCAGGATAGGTCTCCTGTACTTTCGCTAGCAGAACGCTGCTATTATCGGAGGAATTATCGTTAATCACAATAATCTCATACCGATCACGAGGATAATCCAGGGCGAGCAATGCCTCTACAGTCTTGACGATCACTTTCCCTTCATTATGAGCAGGCACCATGATCGTGACGAACGGCGCATCCCCGACAATCTCTGGCACAGACTCACTCTCACCCTGAATATAATAGAGATAACCTGCAATAATAAGGACCACGTTTACAAGCAAGAGCGACCAAATACAGATAACTGCAATTAACATTAGAACGTCTGCAATTGTCATAACTGTCTCCTTATTTGTAATACTTACGTTTGTATAGCCGGTATCCGATGATGAACAAGAATCCGAATATAACCAGGGTTAACACAATGATGATGATAAAGATCGTATTCTGAACGTTGAACAGCCTGGAGAAGCTCTTCTCCTCTTGTTGCACATAGCTGTGCTCTGAGCTAATATCCTTCCTGACATCATTCAGATCCACATTCTGGCCATTTATAAGAAGTTGGCCATCCTGTGAAGTGGAGCGAATACTAGCTTCCGTCTGAACCTGGTGAGGCACGCTTTTATAGTCGGCAAAAGTCAACCAACTCTGCTTAAGCCTCTGAACCGCCTGTTCGAGCTCCGTCTCGTTCTCATACATATCGACCGTGATGGCTGTATGCATCGGAAATGCTTGTACCGCCTTGCCTGTATGCTCGTACTGCTGAAAAACGTCCATTGGTAAGCTGTACATGGCAGAGGCAAAGGGCTGTGAAGAATTCGTCTGTGCCCGGTACATCAATTGTTTATTAGGAAATAACACAACGGAATCGAAATAGCTCATCCCTGCTGTCACGTATTCCGTATCATAAGACCAATACATCTCCGCCCCCATCCCAAGGGGGGCGATCCCATAATCGATCAGAACCTTCAGGAACGAAGTCATCTTAGGCTTAAGCGTATTACCGCCCTCTTGACTGCTTGTAGATGCCACAACAGGAGCATGAACCAAGATGCTGCCGTTGCGGGACTGTACATATTTCAAGGTTTCCAGATAGCGTTGTGCGGCTGGATATTCAGTATTACCGAACACAGGACTGACACTAACCGCAAAAGGAATGCCGGCATCATACAGCTTGTCGGATAACCTCTCCAGCATCTTCAAATCTGAGAACGGATAAATTTCTTTAAATAATAGATAAGTGTGGCTTGGCGCCGCGACAGCGAACCAATCCTTTAACACATAGGAGATGGCCAGTTCGCTGAGGTTCCCCTTTTCCAAATAGGGAATATAGGTATACCGACCCTCCCTTACTGCAAAGGGGGAACGGAATTCTCCGTTCTCAGACGAGAGACTGCCATACTCGACTCCGTTATGCTGAACCAAATAAGGCATATTGTTCACACGGATCAAGGGCTGAGAGAACGGTCCGATTGACAAGCGGATTGTTCCCTTGCCAGTCTTGCGGGTCTGAATATTCAGCTTCTCTTGAACATGAACAGGTAAGTGCTCTCCAATATGCAGATAATCACCTTCATAGGCTGCGAGATCCTTAAGTAAATCTGGAGGGGTATCGGCAAGATCCTCAGCATTGCGGACGGCTATGACCTTCGTATATAACTGCAGCGTTCCTTGCTTGTAGCTATCCATAGAAGTCAAAGTGACCTTGGCACTGAACGAGGCAAGCATCCGCCCCAGCGCCTCGATATTGCCTTCTCTGGACGTCCCTATCGACTGACTGTCATAGAGCAGCAGCACATGAACAGGATCTCTGCCCGCCGATTGAACGACAACAGGTGGAATGGACAGCAGGAGGATAAGCAGCATGATGAGCGAATGTTTCCATTTGTGTACGAACATGCTAGGCCTCACCTCCTAACTCGCTCTGCCACAGCTGTCGTCGAATGACATCGGCAATCGTTAAATAAGTAACCATATCGAATGCGGCCGTAAATAGAAATTCGTGTTTGGCCAGATCCGCATCCCCAGCCCCTATGATGGAGGCCACGATACCGGATAAGCCGGCCAGGATCATCATTATGATTAGAGGAAGCCGCAAGGCGCCCCTCATATTCCGGGCTTTTATAGCATAAATGAAGGAAGGCATGTACAGACCGATTATAAGAATCATCCATAGACCTATAAACCCGAACGTCTTTGGCGCAATCGTTTCTTTTAACAGGCTGTACCCTGAGAAGAATGAGGTCTGTGCTCCAAAAGGCTTCTCAACCGATTTCTCATAATTGCCCATGGCAGAAGGCCGAATCTTGAAAGCATTCTGGGCGGCCAAATCCAGCATTTTTCCTGCCTGCTCCGGATGGGTGAGATAGTAGAGTAGAATCGATCCGAATCCATACTCGTTATAGAAGTGTTTCTCCAGTATCTCGGAATTCACATCTACGGTAGTGTATGGCTCATAATAGATGCTCTTATTCAATACAGCGAATTGTTTGTCGATCCCAAAAGCTTGCAAAGCAGCTTCTGGATCGTTCGACTCCATTAATACCCCCCTTGTCATCGCGTGGTATTTGTTGATATTCACAAACTCTTGCGGGATCCAAACATACGCAGCCACACCAGTAAGGAGCATACCGATTAGTGAAGTAGCCATCAGGGCGCGGAACGGTCTTTCTTTGCGAATATAAATGAGAATGAACAAGGTCAAGGCAATAATAACACCCACGGGCGCATTCTGCTGCTTGCTTGTGGTTAGAAGCAGCCCGCTGATCGCGAAGATGGCCAGCAGCAGGTAATCGTTATATCGTCTCCGATAGAGCAACAATCCTGCCGCGAATAAGAATAGCAGTGAGATTAAAACGATGCTTTCGCTATAAAACGAGTTAAAGTAAGCTGTATACCCCGTGTCTGCGAATACGAAGATGGCGATCGCTGCAATAGAATACCCATACTTCTTAGCTATTCTCCATGTCAGACTTTCTACCAGTAAATAGATTGCAATCACATACAGGATGGTAAAGATAGCCGCTTGGAATCGGATGTCGAACTGCTCATTATGATAAAACCATGTATTGACCCAGATTGCTAGGCGAATAAATAACGATTGTGAGGACGATAAAGTTGCTCCATTCTCATTGTAGTACTGGAAGATCCCGTAATCCTTGACGAAGTAGCCTAAGTAATGACTGTCATAGTCCGGTACGTTGAAGTAGAGGCCATTGCTGTATAAGATACGAAAGTAATCCCCGTTATCCGCCATTCCGATAAAAGGTCGTACGAACAACGCGATCACCGTAATTAACAGCACCCCTATGGCACTCATCCAAGCAGGTGAGATCATTCGGCCGAGCCTTAGAAGCCTATGCGTCAGATTATGGTTAAGCTCGATACCTGTCATTCTGTACTCCTTTCCATTTTCAATAGGTGTAGGCCAGCAAGGCCATCAGATTATCGAAGGAGTAGGCCTGCAGTGTCGGCCCATAACCAAATCCTCCATTCAGCGGACTTGCTGTATCCCGGACCTGGAACTCGTTCATTCTCCGAATGCTGTCCTCATACAGAGGCCCATCTCCGAGCTGTGATCCAATCATAGCAGAAATCGCATAGATGGCAGTCGATCGAATATCGTTCGTCGGCTTTCCTTCTTTGGTGTATTGCCCGTACAGGGTACCTGCCCTCACCTGTTCCTTCAAATAACGAATACTTTCCGGATTATGTTGCTTGACCTCGGCGAGCGCAAGAATGGTGAGAAGCGACTCCACAGTGTTTATAGAGTCCGAGCTATATGAACGCGTCTTATATTGATATCGGGTCTCGTAAAAAGGGAACTGATCAGACAAATACCCTCCCTGTATGATTTCCAGCATGTTCGCGGGCAGCTTCTGCTGTTGCTTGATGGAATCAGGGAGCAACTGCAGCGTCTTGAGATCAATGTAACATAAGGTGATGAACGCGTTCGTCGTTCGGTATGCAGCATCGTAGAAATCATACAGATGCTCATCGTTGATATTGTACTTGTAGAAACGGCTCCCATATGTATCAGCTTCCGTTACGTACTTCGTATCCTTGAACATTCGACCCGCTTCATGAAGAGCTCGAATGATCCTCATGTCGTCCACAGCAGCATTAATCATGTACTTCTTCTGCTGCTTGGGACTATATCGATAGCTGAAGCCGGTATCCATATCGAATATTTGTTTGGCTCGCGCCCACTCGGAATCAAAAGCGCTCTGCTGCCCAGTCAGCGCATAATAACGCATCATGAGCCCTGACGACTCGCTCAATAGCTCATGACCTGTTGCTGCCTCCGCAGACTGGTCCGTATCCAGATAATTCGTATGGATCCCGTTGCTTCCAGAGAGTCGGCCCACAATAAATTGCTGCAGTCCCTCGCGATTCTCTTGCATTTGCATGGCGTTCCCATATTGCTTCGGCGGCAGCAAGGACGGTTCGGGGAATTGCACTACGGGCTTCGTTGCCTTGTCACAAGCCGCTAATAAATAGACAGATACAAGGATGAGGCTCATGTACAGAACAGCTCTCTTGTTCATTCCCTTTTGGTCTCCTTCATCGATATAATGCCAATTTGTCGAATCCACCCGAGTCGTGGCGCCTGTAAGATTAGAGAACCATATCCTGATAGGGCTGTCAAATGACAGACTCTTCCTTTAACGGTATACTTATGTTAGTTTGGCATCGTTTTCAGTTACTAGCCATTATAAGATTCCTTATTTGGAGGACATGCATGAATCCAGTATACATTACTAGTATTGGCAAATTTCTGCCTGGTGAGCCTATTGGCAACGATGAGATGGAAGATTACCTCGGCCGAATAGGAGATAAGAGTTCGAAGTCCATGCGCCGTATTCTTGAACAAAACAAGATTCGTTATCGGTACTATGCCCTCGATAAAAATCAACAAAGCTTATATTCCAATGCAGAGATGGCAAACCTTGCAATCCGGGACGCTCTGGATCGGAATAATGACGATTTATACGATCAAATCGACTTTCTCGCTGTCGGTACTACCCAAGGCGACCTGCTGGTACCCGGTTTTGCAAGCATGGTTCATGCTGAAACGGGGTTACCCGTCATGGAGATCGCCACTCATCATGGTGTCTGTGCTAGCGGCATGCAAGCGATGAAGAATGCCTACTTACAGGTGCAATCAGGTGAGAAGCAAACCGCGATCTCCTGTGCAAGCGAGTTCCCAAGCCGTGTATTCAAGCATACTCGTTTCGAGACGCAGGCTAAGTTCATGAATCATGCTATCCCTTTCGATACGGACTTTCTTCGATTCATGCTATCCGATGGCGCAGGTGCTGCTGTGCTGCAGCATCAACCAAGCGACCATGGATTATCGCTCCGTATTGAATGGATTGATAACAAGTCCTATGCCAATCTGTACGAGGTCTGTATGTATGCCGGGTGCAATAAGGACGGGTCTTCGGTCGCCGCCAACTCATCCGGCTGGCTCGATTATGCATCCGTCCATGAGGCTGCTGATGACGGTGCTATTAATCTCAAGCAAGATATTCGTCTCGTCAATGAAATGCCCAAAGTCGGTGTGAATCGATTTTTTGAGCTCGTGGACGAGGGCAAAGTACACCCGGGCGATATCGACTGGATGGTGTGCCATTACTCCTCTCATTTTTTCCGTGACGAGATTTTCCGCTTGATGAAGCTTGGGGGAATGACGATTCCCGAAGAGAAGTGGTTTACCAATCTGTATACAAAAGGGAACACGGGTGCGGCATCCATCTATATCATGCTGGAGGAGCTCCTGAACGAAGGACATCTGAAGCCTGGGGAGAAGGTCTTGTGCATGGTGCCGGAGAGCGGACGATTCCAAACCTCCTATATGCTGCTGACCGTTGTCGGTTCAGATGCTAATACTGACAACAGCAAAGTCCCAGAGGTCAATCTGGAGCGTCTACCGGAAGCGCCTCACTTGGAATATGATGAGTCCGATTTCATTCAGTCCTATCTGGTTCGTCAGTTAGTCCATATATGGGTTGATTTTGAACAGAAGCTGTCACAGGTCCCGGTTATTCATAAGCTCTATAGAGGCAAGTTTACACTTGAGGATTACAAGCTGCTCATGGAGAACATCCGACAGCAGGTCATTGACGGGTCTCAGTGGATCGCACGCGCCGCTTCTTATATTGCCATCGAGCATATTGATCTGCGTTCCTTGTTTATCGCCCATGCGCGCGACGAGCATCGTGACTTTCAAATCCTCGAGCGTAACTACGTTGCAGTAGGCGGAAAGCTGGAAGACATCCAGTCAGGAGAGAAAAATATCGGCAGCGAAGCGCTATCCGCTTACTTATTCCAGCGGGCCAGCCGCGAGAATCCGGTCGATTTGATGGGGGCAATGTGGATCATTGAGGGTCTTGGGTGCCGCATGGCCAGGCATTGGGGAGAAGCGATTCGTGATCAGCTCCACCTGAGCGACGAGCAAGTATCTTTCCTTCTGTATCATAGCGATTCCGATGAGAAACATTTTGAAAGACTAGAAGCTGGTATCCAGCATCCCATGCTAACGATGGAAATCGCGGAGCGCATTGTGAAAACGGCCAAAACAACAGCACGGTTGTATTTACTGCAATTAGAGGAGCTGGGGAACATATGAGCCAAGCTGATTATTTCAAAACGATGCAGCATAACAAGCACGACCCGAACCCGTTTCTTGCGATCTTTCTGGACCAGAGCATTCCTTTTAATGAAGAAGCAAAGGCAGCCTATTTGAAAGATTGCTCAAGTAAGTCCCGACAGTTCCTGCTTCCTGTACTAAGACCGCTGTCACGGCTGTTCATCATTCTCTTTCAAATTTATAAAATCATATTCCCGAAAGCCTTCACTTCATCCAGAATGCTCCATCGTTTCTTGTATTGGGGAATGAGAACCTTTGTAAGTCCGGATGCAAATTATATGATTCTCCGGCATTTCTATCTAGGCTCCGAAGTGCTGCAATTCATTCGCGACAACGTGCCTGGCGTTCAGATGGAGATGAACCCGCTCAAGCCAACCAACCTTGAACCGGTTAAGGACGATCTGTTCCTCATCCATGATCTCAATCTATATAACTTTGTGATTAATCTAAACACAGAGATTCGTTCCAAGCATATAGAAGTGACCAAGCAGGAGCGGCTTAATTTTGACGCTATCACTTCCGAGCCGATTCCTATCGAGCGGATGCCTGCTCATCGCTCGAATTTTCTTGACCTAATGACCGCAATCGAATGCTTCACGCCTGTATATCAATTGTTCCTGACCGATAATGACTTCTGGCGGGCAACGAATTCGTTACAACTGGATGAAACGATAGGAATACTAGCCTCCAAGGTGATCGGCAGCAATGACAGGTTGGCCTTGATTAACAACAAGCATCCTATGGTTCCGCTCTCTACCCTCCGGGCAGGATTTCGCTTGGTTCTTCATGGGCTTGCCACAGAGCAGCTTCACGCCTTATTAGTAGAATTGAAGCACAAACAGGCTGCCTGATGAGTCAGCCTGTTCGTGTTTGATTGGGGCTCAAGAGGCGCCCCGCCCTTTTTCCTTGATATGTGTGGAAAATAGTTTGTCTAAATAGGGTAGAAAGAAACCAAAGTTTCCTGTATTTCTACTGTGATGATAGCTATGGCGTCGGGTAAAGCTAAGCAGGCTTCCTATAGGCCGTCCGGGGAAAAAATCGACATTGTAGTGACCCATCGTATTGAGCACAATACTCATCAGCGGCAAGGTGAGAAGAGATACCACGGAGAACGAAAAAAACAACAGTGCGGTTGTCATCACACTTCCTAATAACAAGGCTTCTACAAAGTGAAAACTGTAGGTCGAGTAAGCCGTTGGTGTTACGGACTTATGGTGCTTGTAATGCACGTGCCTGTACAACCATTTCGTGTGTAATAAGCGGTGACTGATGTAAAAGTGAATCTCATTCCACAGGAAAAGTGCGATGATCTCGAGCGGTAGCTTCCACCATGTAACCGTCCAGGTCACATGAAGAACACCATAATTCACTAGGAATGCTGTAAAGACCGAAATCACACCAAACATCACAATAGAGAGGAGCGAATGCATAATTTCGGATTGGAGCTGCTTCGGTTTCACAGGCCGTTCATCAATCAACCGTCCTGCTGAATGGCGAGTCAGTCTATTGCCAATCCAAGCCGCACCAAAGTACAACAAGGAGAACCCAACGAGAGTCAGAACGAATACACTCCAATAAGCAATCTCCATAAGCATCCCCCTCCCCTAATTTTATAGTTTCTACTTCTATGGATTTCCATATCCTTCAAAATGTTGTAAAGCCAAGCCAGCCTTGTAATCTATATAGGATTCGTTTTAAAAACACGGTTTCCTCTTGATACTCCGTGTAATCTATAGTAAATGCAGCCCCCTCATTATTCCAGAGTCTACGGAAGTATTCACTTACCTCCGTTGCAACCTTGCTTTCCGTTGGCGCGACAACCTTAAGGTTCGTTTCGAGATTCAGATCGTCCAGATTGCGCGATGTGAAATTAGCCGAGCCATTGTGGATCACAGCATGCTCTTTACTCTCAATCATCATCAGCTTCGTATGATATTGCTCCTTGCTCGTATTGTACCATCGCACTTGGATCCGATTGCCTGATTTCTTCAGCAACTCCGATGCAACCGGCCGATTGGGAATCCCGATCTTCTCACTGCCGAAGGCATTCTCATTCGGGTCAAGGATAAGCCTGATTTGCGCGCCTCGATCTGAAGCTTCCAGAAGCTGACGAACCACCTGTCTGTCGGCCAGATAGAACATTCCCATCCATATCGTTTCGTCAGCGCCAGCTTCAGATAAATCCTTTCGCACATGATCCAGAATTTTGCCCTCCGTCAAGAGACGTACCTGAATGTTTCCGTTGTTAGGACCTACTGGATTATATTGCGGCAGCTTGACCGAGGAATCCGACATCCGAATGGCCGCCTGCTCGCTTTCAAGCACATCGCCAATAAGATCTCCTCTTACCTCGATGGCACTGTTCGAGTTATAAAAGCTGGCATCATGCGCATTCGCACTAGGGACGATCACCGTTTGCTCGGTCACGATTACCTTGCGGTGGTTCGCTTTGACATTCAACAGCTTCAAATAAGAGCGTGTCGTCATATCCGGCGCCCTGTTAGCCATGCCATTCGGCAACGTTGCATTGCCGGATTGCCCGAACCACTGTGCGAATATACGCCACCATGCTGAGTACAGGGGTGTGGAGTCTCTCAGGGGGTCCACATCGGTCAGCACCGTCTCAATCCCTGCCGCCTGCAATCGTTCAAGCTCTGGCGATGGATGTGAGCCATAGGAGGTGTTGATGGCGTCGGTGATGACCACAATCGACATCTGCGGGTATTTCTTTTTTTGCGCGATTAGTTTATCGGTAAGTGTCTGGCTGAGCGGAGGAAACGATTGTTCCTTCTTGTAATAGCCATTATATAGGAACATGTCCACCACAATGAATTGCTTCGCTTCATCTATAGCTTTGTACACCCGCTCGAATATGTTTTGCTCCTGAATGGTTTGGCCATCAGACTGACCCTTATAAGTCAGATCGCTGAGAAAATGAATATCTGTATCCGTCACATAATGAATAGGACCCTCTACTGAGATTCCATCAGGTAACGGCTTATTCGTATGGTATACCGCAACTGCTGTATAGAACAATACAACGATCATGACGCCTAGCAGCCACCGCTTTTGGGCAACCTTCTTGCGCACTTTGGGTAAAAGGACGAGGTCTGAATGGGAATGGTCTTGTTTATGAGCAGAATGGTTCATACCTGACCCTCTCTCCGGATTTATTTGATCTACCTACGTAGTACCGCATACCCGATAGAATGAAACAAAATGCCCCCCCTCCCCACCACCAAAATTTTTGGATATTATCATTCATTCTTTTCTGATTTCATTAATAAAGTGGATATAGTGCGTTTTCTTCTCTCAAAAGGAGGTGTGTGATTTGGCAGGATGGATCATATGGTTCGCCATTGCCGCGGTTCTCGTGGCCGTAGAGATGCTGACGTTAACCTTTTACTTGCTGTGGATGGCTATAGGCGCTTTGGCGGGAGCATTGACGAGCTTTCTTTTCCCTGATCTTCTTACCGTTCAATTGCTTACAGGCGCAGGGGTGGCACTCCTGCTAACCTTGTTCACGAAACCGCTGACACGCCGCTTCCGATCTGGGGCTGCGTTTCGCGATGCAATTGATGGCCTGGTCGGCAAAGAAGGAATTGTCGTGGAAGCAATCGCTCTAGGGAAGCCGGGCATCGTAAGAGTCGGAAGCGAGACATGGAGTGCTACAGCAGAGGAACCGCTCGAAGTGAATCAGTTAGTCGTCATTACCCATCGCGGAACAACCATGCTACAAGTTCGTTCATTAGGAGGGGAACAATAATGGGTGTAATATTGGGTGTTATTATCTTGGTCGTCATCTTGATCGCTATTGTGCTATCAATCAAGATCGTCCCGCAGCAACGGGTTGGTGTCGTGGAACGGCTCGGTAAATTCAATCGGCTGCTGACACCGGGTGTCAATATTCTGATACCGATCATTGACCATGTCCGCGTCTATCATGACCTGCGGATTCAACAAGCGAACGTTCCGCCTCAGACGGTCATTACGAAGGATAATGTCCAAGTACATATCGATACGATTATTTTCTATCAAATTATCGCACCTGACATGGCTACATATGGGATTTCCGACTATGTGTACGGCGTCCGCAATATTACGACTGCCACCATGCGTCAAATAATCGGGAAGCTGGAATTGGACGAAACCTTATCGGGCCGCGAGAAAATTTCAGCAGAAATACGAATAGCACTCGACGAGGCCACAGAGAAGTGGGGCGTGCGCATCGAGCGTGTAGAAGTGTTAGACATCAAACCTCCTAACGATATTCAGGATGCAATGGATAAACAAATGAAAGCGGAGCGCAGCAAGCGTGCTGTAGTTTTGGAAGCGGAAGCGGCGAAGCAGGATATGATTCTCCGCTCGGAGGGAGATAAGCAGAGTAAGATCCTGAGAGCCGAGGGTGATAAGGAAGCACGCATCCGGCAAGCAGAGGGTCTGAGGCAGGCTCAGGAGCTGGAATCACTGGGGCAAGCCAAAGCCATCCAGACAGTGGCGGAGGCGGAGAAAACGCGGATTGAGATGCTTAGAGAGGCCGGTCTGGACGAGAATGTACTTGCTTACAAGTCCTTTGAGGCGTTGGCAGAAATTGCGAAGGGTCCAGCGAACAAAGTGTTCCTCCCTACCAAGGCCGTCGAAACATTGGGTACAGTTGGTGCGATAGGTGAAATGTTCAAGACAAATCAGAGCTAAGCAAACAACTCTTAGGATGGTTGGGTTCAGGTTCCGATATCACACAAAAAATCTTGCCAACACTAGTTGGCAAGATCCACCTCTTCGGTAATTTTATTAAGGGCGTCTGCTAATTTCTCGGCCGCTTCCTTGGCGACCAGAAAGGTTTCCGTAACCTCCTTATCGGCTTCGTTCGCTTCTTCAACGGCCACAATGGCCTTAAGAGTCGTCTCTGCTGCATTCTGGGTTGCTTCAAGACTGGATTTCACAACCACTTTCAATAGAGTAGGATCATTGCACTCTTGGAGAATTTCAGTCGCGACATCCGCGGTTTCAATAGCAGCTGTTGCCTCAAATTGTAGACGTAAGGCTTTCTGTCTAAGGTCATAGGCCCAGGCACTTATCTTTTCGGACCTCTCTCTTGCACTTTTCATGGATGCATACAAATCATTTATGTAATCATTCATGTTCATTTCCCCCTAGCTGGATAAATATTTTACCTTTTATTTAACACGAAGGCCCAGTTGTGAAACAATCTCGGTGGTATTTTGGGTTAAAAAAAGCGAATACCCACTTACAGAAGGTATTTCGCCATTGATTCGAGTTTCGATGGTGACCGTCTGATTAACAGGATGCAGAGTACTTTTCAATTCAAACAATTGTTCAATATGATATACGCCATGCGGCAACGCAGAGCGGGTATATAATATCCGCCACAGAAGCGGCTACCTTGGCGGTAATTTGGGCTTCGTTTCTACCCTGTAAGAAGCACTCGACCCTTACATCCTCTTGATTTTTTTTCCCCCATGCATCGATTTTTACAGCATAAGTATCTTTTCCTAATCGCAGCTTCCCGAACAGTTGAACGGCGGCATTGCGAAGCGGCTTTAACTTCAATAAACCGAACACTCCCGTCGCTCTCAGCCATGCTATCAACCCTGTCCCTGCTGTTGAATCGAAACAGAGACGTGTGGAAACGGTCGGTACACCAAGCGTGCGCGGCAGCACATGTTGATCCGAAAAATTGAACCGGTATGCCTTTTTACGCCCCAAATGTGCCCCAAAATCCGTTATTTTGCCGTCCTTGAAACTTGCAACTTCAACTTTTCTTCCTTCCTTCACCACATCAAAATTCATGCCCAGGTTGTCGACAGTCCATTCGATTGCGGCTTTCCCGTGCTGATCTCCCATTCCAAGCATAATAGAGATGTCTATGGTATTCACTTGATCCATTAGATTTTTGGCGTGAAGAGCCATCAAGTTCGTCAGCCCTGGTGCAAGCCCGATGCTCAGCACAGCCGTTGTGCCGTTCGCCTTAGCCTCCGCCTGCAATTCTTCCACCTGAGCCAGGAAGCAGTCATTCGCGGATACATCTACATAATCAATTCCGTTTTTGAAGCATGAGCGGACGAATTCGGTATTTGTTTGATCCAGGCACATGATAACAAGTTTGACGTTGTTCAAAATGTTCGGATCAAACCCTTCCTTACTATTCATTTGTAGAGGCATGACCTTCCCGCCGGTTGTACGACTGAATTGCTCCGCGCGCTCAAGGCTTCTTCCCGCCGCATAAACTTTACCTGGATATAATTCACCCAGTTCCCTGCATATCGTTTGCCCTACATGACCGTATCCGCCAATTACAACAATGTACTCCTTCATATTTGTCTCCTCCGTTTTGAACATATAGTATAGTTACTAAACTAAATGACAAAAAAATTTATTTTTGCAAAAATTCATTTAATTTTTCAATGCATTTCTCGAATATTTCAATCTCCTGTTGGCTTAACTGAGAACGAAGTTGATCGTAAAATTGGAGGTGTACTTCTTCGTGAGCCATGTAGGCTTTCTTACCCTTTTCGGTAAGTGAAATTAATACTCCTCTCGAATCATGCGGATACGACGAACGCGTCACCATTTGTTTGGCTTCCAACCGTACGATAAGCTGCGAGACCGCACCTTTCGTAACGCCAAGTCGGGCGGCAAGCTCATTCATAAGAATGCTTCCCTCGTATCCAATCCCCTCGATCGTATGAATTTCACTTGGCGTTAAAGATCCGGCTTGTCCAAAGGTTTGAGGATGCCGTTCGAGCCGTCGGAGTTGCAGGAACAATCGACCAAGATTGCGGCTTCCCTTATTCATATGGTTAGATTGTGAACTATTGTTATTATCCATGTTGTTAGTTTAGTATCTAAACTTATTAGTTGTCAAGAAGAAAACTAATCATGCTTCCCCTTGCAGTCTCCCGTTCCATACATCCATCCTATACTGTCTTGGAGTTACCCCTGTCCACTTCTTAAAGGCACTTTGAAAAGCGCTTGGTTCTGAGAAATGAAGAAGGTACGCAACCTCTCCTATATTAAATTCCGGTTTAGCCAAATACCCAACGGCAAGCTCTGTTCGAACTCTATTCATAATATCCTGATAAGTCGTATTTTCTTGTTTCAACCTCGTCTGAATACTCCTTACGCTCATTTTGAATGCCCTGGCTGTATCTTTGAGACTCGGAAATGAAATCGGCATGCATTTCATGATCCAAGTGTACAATTGATCGGAAAATATTCGACCTTGCATGAATCTGAGTTTGGCTTCCTCTGCAATGGCTTCGAAAGTTCCTAGTAATTTAGAGTCTGCAAATAAAATGGGGTACTCTAAAATATCCTTACTCATGCGAATCATACTCGAATTTTGGTCAAACTGTGGCGTTATCCCGAGCACGGAAGTATACTCGTCGATCTCTGAGGAGAGAAGATGGGTGAAATGCACCTCTTTTAACGAAATGGTTCTACAGCTTAGCCTTATCATCAAATGATATACCGAACTGAGCATATCCTCCATGCAGTGACGGGTCGGATGTCTATGAGGATGATTGTACGACATCTCGAGGATGACGTCCTCCCCCTCCGCTTGCCAACTGATGTTGTATGCATTGCATACGACGACATTGTACTTTTGATAGGCCGCTAAAGCTTGACCGATGGTTTTGGAGTGCAGCATAACAAATCCCAGAATTCCCAAATCAGAAACTTCTATGTTCTGTCCTTGATGCAATCCAAATGTATCATCCGATGTAATGGCAGCGGCCAATTCTGTTATACGTTCGAAATCCTCTTCCGGCAACCGTGCTTCGGGATCATGAAAAAGCGATTCATCGATATTTGCCCTTCTGAAAAAATCGTCTTTGTCATGTCCCTTGATCAAAATCGTTTTCACAATAGGATAAACAAGGGAAACAGATATCCCAGTATAGTTTGGCAAGATGTTCTCCTCTTCCTTTTTGCGCTTAAGAATAAGATTTTGGCATGTTTCATCATATCCCTGTAGCTTCAAATGCCTTATTCTTACTTTATCTTAACACGCACAGTCACTAAAGATGAATAAAGGAGACGAGAACATGCAATCCAATATAGCTATTATTAACGGACATCCGTATTCCAAGAGCTATTGCACGGCATTATCGGAGGCCTATCAGAACGGTGCAATCGCTAGCGGTTCGTCTGTACGCAGTATTCATATAGGCTCCTTGAATTTTGAACCGAATTTGAAGTTTGGGTACCATCAACGGTTGGAGTTAGAAGAGGATTTGATAGCGGCTCAAGAGACAATCCGTTGGGCGAACCACCTTGTATTCGTATATCCTATTTGGTGGGGGACGGTCCCCGCCATCCTGAAAGGGTTCATTGATCGTGTATTTCTACCTGGATTCGCCTATCGGAACCGTCCAAACTCCTTACTCTGGGATAAATTGTTGAAAGGGAAATCGGCCCGCCTCATTGTAACGATGGACTCGCCTTCCTGGTATAATCGATGGGTGTACAAACAAGGGGGACACCATGTCATGAAACGTGCTACTTTGCAATTTTGTGGAGTCAATCCCGTCAGAATCACTGAAATATGTCCGGTTAAGTCTTCAACGGATAAGCAACGTGAAAAGTGGCTTGCTGAGGTCGAAGCTTTAGGTTTGAAACGTTCATAGAGCCCTCTACTCAAACTTTTATCTATTCCAGATTGGCATGACGGCCAAACATAGTCGTGGAGTCATAACCCTTTTGCTCCATTAACCGCAATATGGCAGCGTCAAAGAATAATAACAAGGTCTGCTCGAATAACGAGCCCATAGGTTGTATGGTGGAGTAATTACCAGCTGACTTATCTTTGGGCGAACCGGGAAGTTTCACGGCGAAATCCGCCAACTGTCCAATCGTTGAATCCGGGAATATCGTCACTACCGCGATGGAAGCTTGCAAGCTTCTGGCCTTCTCCGCCATCGAAATGAGACTCTTCGTTTCCCCGGAACCCGATCCGATGATCAGCATGTCATTTGCGGTAACATTAGGCGTGATCGACTCACCTACAACATAGGCGTCAATACCCATATGCATTAGCCTCATTGCAAATGCTCTGGCCATCAAGCCGGATCGGCCGGCCCCAGCTACAAACACTTTATCGGACTTCATAATCTGCTCCACTAACTGATCTGCTTGTTCATCATTCAGATGGTCGGCTGCCTGCTGCAGCTCAAGAAGGATTTCAGCGAAATATGGATTGTTTTTCATTCGAATTACGATCCTTGTTTGATCAATTTATACATTTCAGCAGCAGCGGCATGCTTATCCTCTTGTCCGGTAATACCTCCGCCAACAATAACAAGATCGGGGTTCGCTTTGATAACTTCCGGGAGCGTACTTAATTTAATGCCTCCGGCAATCGCTGTTTTGGCATGCTTCACAACACGTTTGATAGTCAGAAGATCTTCAAATGAATTTTTACCAACTGCCTGGAGATCGTAACCTGTATGCACACAGATGTAATCTACGCCTAGTGCGTCGATTTCTTGCGCGCGTTGCTCGAGATTTTTCACAGAGATCATATCAACAAGGATCTGTTTGCCTTGTTTTCGAGCTTCTTCAACAGCACCTTTGATCGTCATGTCTTCCGAAGCTCCTAATACGGTAACGATGTCTGCTCCTGCTTCGGATGCTTTCATGACTTCGTAACCAGCGGCGTCCATAATTTTCAAATCAGCCAGTACCCTCAGGTTTGGAAAAGCTTCTTTGATTTCTTTGACGGCGCGAAGCCCTTCATTAATGACAACTGGTGTGCCGATTTCAACGATATCTATATATGCTTCTACTTCCTTCACCAACTGTTTGGCTTGTGGGATGTCGACAAGATCTAACGCTAATTGAAGTTCCATGGATGTTTCACTCCTCATGTAGATTGGTGTTGTTCACGGGTCCTATTGTACGATGATACTTTTCAAAAAGGAAGTACGCACTATTCAGTGACGTAGTACCCATTTGGAAACTATGAACGACGAAAAAGACCTTCAACACAATGTTAAAGGTCCCTAGTTTGGACATTCCTATATTGATTTATCCTCGATTTTCTCTTGATGCTTCTGTCCCCAATCGGCAAGCACATTCAGCACTTCCTTCAAGCTTTCGCCATATTCCGTTAAGGAATACTCGACTTTCGGAGGCACTTGAACGAATACTTTCCGATGGATGATACCGTCAACCTCTAATTCCCGTAGTTGTTGGGTTAACATTTTTTGTGTAATGTCAGGCATCGCCCGTTTTAATTCGCCGAATCGTTGGACGCCTTCCGTCAGATGGCAAAGAATGACCAGCTTCCATTTGCCGCCAATGACTTTCAGAGTCATTTCTACTGAGCTCTTGAATAGTTGATTCCCCAAGGTAACGGACTCCTTTAGTATATTAATGGATACTATCTTACTTAAAAGCGGGTACTTGCTTATAAGTACACTACAATTAATAATAAATGGGGTTATCGTCGATTGCAAATGAGAACTCAATTAGGGTCGTTTTCATAAATAGAGCTGTGCCGAACAGCAAAAAGAGAAGCCAGCAAGGCTTCCCTGAGTGTCCTGCGTTTAGCCCTTTGCTGCCTTACGCTTCCTGATTTCACGCCGCACTGCAGGAGCAACTTCTGCTGCGAGCAGTTCAATTGCCGCGGCAACCTTGGAAAAAGGCAGCCCGCCGACATCAATCTGGGCTATGAAGCGATCGTGTCCGAACAGTTCATATTGGTAAAGAATTTTTTCTACGACCTGCTGCGGGCTCCCGATCGCCAAACCTTGCTCAGGCACAACAAGTTGATCCATGTCCTCCCGGGTCAGTCCCAACCGGCGGCCCCGCTCCCGCATAAGCGTACCGAAGTAGTTCATGTAGTGGGGATAGAATTCGTCCAACGCCTGTTGGGTTGTTCTCGCCACATATCCATGGCTAGTGATGGCGATCTTGAGATCCTCGACCCGATGTCCGGCCTCAGCTCCGGCACGACGATAGATGTCGACCAGCGGCTTGAACTGGGCCGGGTTGCCGCCAAGAATCGCGATCGCCATGCCTTTACCCAGCTTACCAGCGCGTGCTGCGCTTTCCGGTGTGCCCCCGACGCCGATCCATACCGGCATTTGCCGCTGCTCGGGACGGGGCGCGATCTGGGCGTCGCGCAAGGAAGGACGGAATCGGCCGTCCCAAGTAATTCGCTCGTGCTCTGCCAATTGAAGCAGCAAATCAAGCTTCTCGGCAAAAAGCTCGTTATAATCTTCCAGATTATAGCCGAACAACGGGAACGATTCGACGAATGCGCCACGTCCGGCAATGAGCTCAGCCCGCCCGTCTGAAAGCAGGTCCACGCTGGCGAAATCTTCAAACACCCGCACCGGGTCTGCCGTGCTTAGGACGGTCGTAGCGCTAGTCAGTTTAATGCGCTTGGTGACCTGGGCAATGGCGGCCATTATGACCGGCGGAGACGAGACGGCGAAATCGGATCGGTGGTGCTCACCTAAGCCAAAGACGTCCAGCCCTGCTTCGTCGGCCAGCTTGGCCGCCGCTATGATCTCTTCCAGTCGCTGACGCGCGCTGATCGCCCTTCCGGTTCGGGTATCTGGAATTATATCGCCGAACGTGTAAAGACCGAATTCAAAGCCTCCGTTATCCAACTCTATGTTCGTTTCATTGCTCATAGGATCTCCTCCAAGTAGTTTTGTAGCTGCATTTAAGTAAGCTACTATATTTTAATAATAACAAATAAGCTCCGTCACCGCCAGTTGGCACGCAGAGTTTCATTTGCTGTAAACGCAAAATAATGGTGATTTAAACTTTTTTGGGGAAGGTTTTGTTTCAGCAACATAGAATGTATTTAGGTATAAAGAACTATTGGAGGCCGAGTTTCTCATGAAGTTAACGGAAAAAATGGTTGAATTTATTCATGGCCCGCTAATGATGAAGTGTCGAACTCATGCGTCCTGAATCCAAACAAATCAAAGTGATGAACAAGAGAACCGACAAATTGTTTAAATAAATTCCATATATAAACAAAAGGCCACTCCTTCTGGAGTGGTTACTTTATTACTTGTTCGCCTTTATATCTTTTTAACGAATTCAGATTTTAATTTCATAGCTCCGAACCCATCAATTTTACAATCGATATCATGATCTCCATCTACCAAACGTATATTTTTTACTCTCGTCCCTATTTTTACGACTAATGAACTTCCTTTTACTTTTAGGTCTTTGATTACTGTTACAGAATCACCATCGTTTAACACATTTCCATTTGCATCTTTGATAATCTTACTATTTTCACTATTGTCGGTATCTAATTCTAATGTCCACTCATGACCACATTCTGGACAAATCAATATACTTCCATCTTCGTATGTGTATTCTGAATTACATTGCGGGCAATTGGGTAAATCCGCCATAATTTCATTTCTCCATTCGTTATTGAATTAATTAAACCTCTCTCGAACACTCAAACATCTTCCTCTTGTGGCGTTCTAATTTCGTTAATTCTGACTTTATAAGTTTCCCCCCATGTTTTCATAGATATTATGAGCGGTTCCAAGGTCCTTCCAAAATCAGTAAGAGAGTATTCTACTTTGGGCGGAACTTCCTTATAAACTTCTCTGTGAATGATGCCGTCTCGTTCAAGCTCCCGTAACTGAAGGGTAAGCATGAACTGAGTAATACCTGGATTGAGACGCCGGAATTCATTAAATCTTTTCGTTCCGTCAATGAGATGATAGAGAATGATCCCTTTCCATTTGCCGCCGATGACATCTAGAGTTGTCTCCACCGGACATCCTTCCATGTTTGGACTGGTACCGTATTTGTTTCTCCGATCTCCCATTACACTGTCCCCTCACAATGGTATGATTTTTAATACTATATAATAAAATTATGCGTACTTCCTTAAAGTTAGTATACAACATATAATTCAAATGTACGATATACCAATTTGAAAGGAAGATTAATATGAGCAATCAGCCACAAATGAAAGCAGTTGGTGCCTACCGATATGTCGCTTTATCCGATCCGGAGAGCCTGGTTGATTTATATATTGAAAAACCGATTCCAACAGGTCGCGATCTACTCGTAAAAGTAAAAGCCATCTCTGTCAACCCCGCCGACTTGGGTGTTAGGGAGAAACACAACTATGAAGAAGAATCACCCAAGATTCTTGGTTGGGATGTAGCTGGGATCGTGGAACAGATCGGACCTGATTGTCAATTGTTTAAACCCGGGGACGAGATCTATTATGCGGGCAGTGTCACTCGCCCAGGCGGTAATAGTGAATTTCACTTGGTTGATGAACGAATTGCTGGAAACAAGCCAAAAAGTCTGGATTTCGCACAGGCCGCCGCATTACCGCTTACCTCTATTACTGCTTGGGAGGGCTTATTTGATCGATTAGGAATTAGTCATAGCGCAGAGGAAAACAAAAGCATACTCATTATCGGCGCAGCAGGAGGAGTAGGATCGATTGCTACTCAACTTGCTAAATTAGCAGGTCTAACTGTAATTGGTACGGCCTCACGTCCAGAGTCCATTCAGTGGACCACAAATCAAGGGGCAGATTTTACAATCAATCACAATGACCCTTTTGCACCGCAGCTCAAGAAAATAGGATTTGAGACTGTCGATTATATATTTTGCTTAAATGACACGGTACAACATTTTGCGAATATGGCTGAGGTCATAGCTCCCCAAGGTAAGATTTGTTCAATCGTTCCTGCACATAAGGCTTCTTGGACGGGGAGCTTGGATATGGACCTGCTTTTTGCTAAAAGTATCACGTTTGTATGGGAGCTTATGTTTACCCGATCCATGTTCCAAACCAAAGATATGATCAAACAACACGATCTGCTGAATAAACTGGCTGAGTTAATCGATAACGGAAAGTTGAAAACTACATTATCGGAACGTCTAGAGCCTATTAATGCAACCAACCTGCGTTTGGTACATGAAAAAATGGAGACAGGGAGATCGATTGGAAAGATTGTATTGGAAAATTTCTAAAATAAAAGAACGGCTCTTTTGCATTAGGAGTGCAAACAAGGCCGTTCTTTGTCTTGCTTCAAGAATTAAGTTTCATTTGTGCTATTAGAAAGATCCAGAATTATCTTTGCCCTGAGGAACTCCGAGCCCGATACCATTCGACCGTAGCGGCTACCGACTCTTCCAACGCTGTCGCCTGATGCCCGAAACGATTCGTAAACTTTTGGCTGCTTACAACAAAATCCTTTTCGAATTGGTAAAACATCTCGATGCTTTCCCTCGCCGCCGGAATGAACATCCCGCCAATGCGCAGCATCAACTTCCCCATCGGCTTTATCGTGGCCTCAACACCGGCAATCCGTGCGGCTAACTGTACAAACTCTGTTACGGATACCGTATTCGCGTTGGGGACATGCCAAGCCTCTCCATAGGCATCCTCGGCTTGACCGAGCATAACGAGCGCTCTTCCGAAATCTTCAATAAACGTATACGTATGCCTCCGACCAGGGTCGCCTAATACAGAGGCCGGCTTACCTTTGATGAGCGGCTGAAACATCCTTTCGCCAGCGGACGAGTCCGTTACGCCAGGTCCGAAGAAATCGGACCCCCGGCCAAGTACGGCCTGAAGCTTCCCGCGAAGGCACAATTCAAGCAGTCGCTCTGCAAGCCTCGCACGAATCCTGCCTTTCTTTGTCTGCGCGGCGTTCGGCAGTCCTTCGTGCCTCTCGATGTCTACATCCCCGTACATATACATATTCTCTGCGACGACCAGCTTGGCGCCGGTTGCCATTGCAGCTGTGATGATATTCTCTTGAAGCCGCTCGAATCTTCCCTCCCACTGGTGATACGGAGGCTGTGCACATTGATATACTACTGCCGCTCCTCTAATTGCCGCTATCGCTTGATCAAGCTCCATCAGATCAGCCCTGTCAACCTTTACATTGTCTGCCCAAGCCGACCGCCCAGAGGAATTCACCATTCGAACCGGCTCCTCCCTCCTTCGAATCTCATTGAATACTGATCTACCTAGCGGTCCTGTGCCTAATACTACATGCATGCGTGCGGTGCCTCCCTGGTTTCATTTGAATAAAACCAGAATAAACCCTATAGCCGCTATAGGGTCAATACCTCTTCTACAGGAATTTGAAGCTCCACGATAAACTCGCTTGGATCACGCATTCGACTCAAATCAACGACATACTGCTCAACCGCTGGCCCACACTCCGTATACCCTTGTTGACCCATCCATTCCAAAAGTTGAAGGTATACATTTTTGCATGATTCCTCGTTGGGAGGACCACTGTAGGTTGCGGTAATATAAACGCCCCCAGGCAGTACCCGCACGAACGGGTATTTGAGAGCCTCTGAAGACAGTGGAATGCATACCTCTATATCTGAATCGGCCCTGTCGAAGGTTAACAGATTTTCGTGATAGATACTCATGATGTGACCTTGTGCAGTCAATCCATGCGTTTCCAGCTTGTCATACAGCTGTGTGAAGCGCACAATAGATGCTTCCATTCCGCATACCGCCCGCTTCCTTTCGAACGCGACAATACGTTCCGTCAACACCTTCAACTCTATTAAGACGCTTTCGCCATCAAGCTTCTCATTCACAATTCTCAGACTTTCCAACTGCCCGATTCGGCCCTCTATGGATGCAGCCGTCATTTCTAGACGACTGATTTCTTGCAGTGTTTCTTGCCTTTTCCCCTTCAGAGCTGAACTGAGTCCATCTAGACCTCTCTGTTTCAGGATGCTGCCGATTTCCTCCAATGAGAACCGCAACCCCTTCAAATCTTGAACGATTTTGACCAGTAGAATATCCATGTTGGAATAATAACGATAGTGGGTAAAGGGATCGGTCCGGCTGGGACTCACCAATCCAAGTTTATCGTAATATCGCAGCGTTTGGATGGATATCCCGCATATCCGTGACACGTGGCCGATCGTATAAGATTGATCGTTAACCATAATCCTTTATCACCTGCCCAGGCGCTCTATAATATTTATTCAATCAGTAGATTCTCATCTTGCGCTTTTAGAACGGTGTGAATTCGATCTGATACTCCGAGCTTGGAATAGATGGTAGAGATATAATTTTTAACGGTTCCCTCAGTCAAATATAAATTTCGTGCAATTTCGCGATTATCCTTCCCGCTAACGAGCAGTCGCAAGACGTCTAGCTCCCTTTCGGTCAGTCCGTAGCGGGGCATTTTCTCTTTTTCTTTCTTTTGTATAGAATAAGTTACCCCGCTGGTCCATTCAGCCACCATGATCTTGGCTATTTCCTGCGGGATCAAAGTCTCGCCTTTGCGATAGCCTTTGCTCCACAGCGTATTCCATACCGCAAGCGCCTGCTTGGTGGCGGCGGATGCGGCGTGGTGCTTCGGCGACCATGTGCTGATAGCGCAACCTTCCGTGCGGGTCCCACAGCAAACATACGTTTTTCGTCAGTAGACCCGTGCCGAAATCGACATTCATGACGAGCCAGTCGCTCTCCTCTTCCACACGAAAAAAGTGCGAATGCTCTATGTTCATCCCGTCCGTATGCATGGTCATTCTTCCTTCCGTACGATAATCGCTATGAATCATCGTGCCGTTCAAAACCGTCTGTCGCTCAACGTTCAGTCATGCCGCTTCAATCGTTAGTCATCGCGTGCCCTTACTTGTCGATTCTGTATTTCTCGATCGCCTCTTCGTTGATTTCGATACCGAGCCCCGGCTTGTGCGAAATGTTGGCGTAGCCGTCTTTGACGGTGATGTCTTCCTGCAGCAACTCCCGGCGTATCGGCGTATCGACGATGCAGTACTCGAGCAAATTGCTGTTCGGCGTCGACGCGATCAAGTGCATCGAAGCGGCAATGACGATCCCGCTGCTCCATGCGTGCGGAATGCACGTAATCTGGTACGCCTGGGCCAGCTGGGCGATGCGCTTCGCTTCGCCCAAGCCCCCGCAGCGGGTCACATCCGGCTGGATGATGTCGATGCCGCCAAGCTCGATCAACGTTTTGAAGCCGTATCGCGTGCTTTCGTTCTCCCCGCAGGCGATTCGCACCGTCGTGGAGTCGGCCAGCTTGCGGTAGCCTTCCAGATCGTCCGGATAAAGCGCTTCTTCGATCCAATACGGATTGTACGGTTCCAGCTTGCGCACGAGCGGGATGCGGGAAGCGGCATCGATGACCCGTTCGTCCGACGGAATAAAACCGAGGTCGAACATCAGATCGACGTCCGGACCGGCCGCATTGCGGGCGGCTTCGACCAATGCGACGATTGTGCGGTCATCTTGCTCAAATCCCCCCCATCCGAGCTTGATCGCCGTAAATCCGGCCTCACACCATTTGCGCGTCTCCTCGTACGCTTCCTCCGGGGTGTACGGCATCAGCGTGCTGGCGTAGGCCCGCACACGTTGGCGCACCGCGCCGCCCAGCAATTCGTACACCGGCTTGCCGAGCACCTTGCCCTTGATGTCCCACAGGGCGATGTCGATGCCGCTCATCGCATGCACAGCCACGCCCCTGCGACCGAAAAAGGTGCTTGCGTGGTACATGCTTTCCCATAGCTTGTCGATTTCGAGCGGATTCTCTCCCACAATCACTTCCGCGAGCCCCCGGCACATGCGGTGCGAGGCCGGCGCATCGATAGCAGCCTTTACCACCAGCGGTGAGGAATCGACTTCGCCGTAGCCGACAATGCCTTCATCTGTATGCACCTTCACAATAATGCCATCCTGCGCGCTGTCGTTATTGAACTGCACATCGGAGCTTTGGCGGATTGGAATGGCCTCCACTTTCGTAATTTTCATCGTCTGTTCTCCTCCAAGTTAACTCTGTCTTCGTCTTCATCTCGCCGCCCGGAAGTTTCCTGCCTTCCGAAGTGCGCTCAATATCGTTGGCGTCCAGCGCCCAATCCTCGACATCCGATATAGTGTCCAGCAGCACGACACGCTCCTTAAGCTCTTCTTGCAATTGCTCCGCCATTGGCGGCGTAATGCAGCGAACGTGCTCTTTCATAATCCGGTTGACGATGACAATCATGGGCTCCTCCTTGATGCTGTCCGGCTAGAAATGGAGCAAATTATCCAGTTCCTGCTCCGGTTTGCGGGCATGATTGTCGTGGCGCGGCTGGATGGGGCGCGCCTTGAATTCCTTGATCAATTGGACAAGTCGGTCGACAGTCGCCTCATAGAAAATTTTCCCTTTCTCCTTCGTGGCCAGCGTCGCTTGACCGCAAACCCCCGACTTCGTGTAAGTCGAAAACCACGGGGTCATCAGCACACGAGAGCCCTTCGCCAAATCGAACCAGTGAAATTCGGACGGGGGCAGGCTGTTCTCGTCTTCTATTTTATCCATGCGAACTCCGTCTTCATCAAGGAACATGTACAAGGACGTCTCCAACTCGCATGCATGGGCAATTCCGCCTTGTTCCGAATCGCGATACTGATCGACAACATCGGTAATCAGACTCGGGTGCATGAGTGTCATACAGAGCGTTTTCCCCTTGCTCTCCAGTACCGTCTGTCTGGCAACAAGGTCGAGAACCGGCATATTCGAACCATGTCCGTTGACGAATATAATTTTGTTAAATCCGTGATAAGACAAACTTTTCGTCACGCAAAGACAGTATTGAATAAACGCGCTGGCCGTAATCGTAATCTGCCCGGGGTAGTCCATATGATGCGTGTTAAACCCATAAGGAATCGTCGGCATCACGAGCACATCATCCGGCACCTGCTCTGCCGCACCAATTACAATTCGGCGGGGCAACACCGTATCGACATCCATGGGCAAGTGCCGACCGTGCTGTTCCGTCGAACCGACCGGAATGACAATGACCCGTTCCTCGGCGATAGCGGTATTCATTTCCTCCCACGTCAATTTCTCATAAAAAAAGCTGGGCAACGGACTTTTCGCCATTTGTCTTCACGCCTCGTTTCTCAAGAGTTATATTGCCACCTAAGCTTGTTGCTGCCATCACTGAAGCTTCCTCCAATTAGCGCAACTCGATACCACCATTGCCGCAACTTGCTGATACCACCGCCGCAACTCGATAACAAGTTTGCATGGAGCGTTCGTCATCCGGCTTTTTGCTGCCATCCATTCCAATGAAATCGTAACTGCTTCCACCCTAGCCCCCTTCTCTTCCGCTTACCCCCATCATAATTTGGTAAAAGTCGATTGTCAACAATCATTTGTTGATTGTGGTTCTTGAAAATTTTTCACACTTTTGCTATAGTAAATGCAGACGATCTCATCGTTTGTGGGGAAAATTTGTTGTTGGGAAGGGATCTTTATGCATCGATTCCAGTTTAAAGCCCAGTCTACCTTGTCGCTTCGCCACCGGGTAGTCGAGGACATTCGTCAAGCGATCGTGATGGGCAATCTGAAACCGGGGGAACGAATCCGGGAAGCCGAAGTGTCGGAACAGATGGGCATCAGCCGCGGTCCGGTTCGCGAAGCACTGCGCGATCTGGAGGCGATGGGACTGATCATATCATCGCCGTATCGTGAAACGGTCGTTGCCGACGTCAACAAGGAGGAAATTATTCATCTCCTCATCCCGATCCGCATTCAGCTTGAGCTATATACGATACAATCGAATATGACCGAAATGGACAACGATCTGTTCGATGCTCTGGAGGGCATCATCGGCAAAATGAGTACGCTTACCGCCAAAGACGAGCTATTCCAAATTGTCGATCAAGACATTCTTTTTCATGAAACTATTGTCAAAATCAGTCCATCGCCGTCCCCGATGCAAATTTGGAACGGGATCGTCAATCGGCTGCGGCTTCATTTTATTAAAAACACGCAGTATTACAGCGATTTGCAAAACATTACCCGCGAACACCGGCTGTTGCTCGATACGCTGCGCTCCAAAAACATGGATCGCATCGCAGCCGTGTGGAAGGAACACATCATGGAAAACGACTCCATGCTCTGGTTTAACAAATGACGCCTGCAGCACCCCCTTACCTGATCCTTGCGATCGATCAGCATGCGGTAGGCTCGATCGGCCTCGCGGTAGTTCAGCTTGGCGGACAAGAGCGGCGCCGTATGCAGAGCGCCCCGCCTGATCATCCGCATCGCATAGCCGTAGTGATAGCGGAATAAGTTATACCCAAGATTCAGAGCATGATGAATAGCCTAAGCAGGCTGACTGTGCCCGACAAAGACTGATTGACCAATGCAAAAGCAAATACATGCTTAGCATCAGGCCGATTATTCAGAGTACCCGTTGAAACATAACGTAGAAATAAGGAAAATGAACGTCTTCGGGTGATTTCAGCAGTTCCAGAAAATTACTCGGCCTGATCAGCACCATTGGAGACCCGTCTACAAGTATGGCGAATCTTCCGCTCAGCAAAGTTTCAATGACATAATCGGGCCGACCGATATAATCAATCAAAGGGAATAGAGAGAACGTTCGATCCGACAACCATATCTCGAGCTGACCGCTCTCAGTACATTTCCGTTTGAAATGATGCCAACCGTTTTCGCGCTTCGGCAATCATGTCCGGATTTACTTTATGGCTCATATAGAGCAAGGATACTCGGGTTTTGCTCAAGCTCCCGATGACGAACAATTCGCTGAATAATAATCCCGTTTGCAGACGCTTCCGAATCAGCGCCATGTTCGTGAACATTTCTTCCGTGAAAGCATCCTTCGGCCTAATCGAAATTTCCGTACTGGATTCTTGTAAGGAACGTTGCGGAACTTTGGAAATATCGACCACCGTGAGCAAACAACGTTTCTCCTATTTTGATCTTTTACACTACCCTTATCATGTTTCTTAAAGTACTTTGAACAAGCCCGCTAGGCGAGTGACTTCGCAATCCCGGCAAGGCGCTCGGCCAATCGGGCCACTTCTTCGATCGCCGTAACCATTTGCTGCGTCGCGGACGCCTGCTCGTTGCTCTTACTAGCACTATTTTCCGAGGCGATCGTCACCTGGTCCATTTTCTTCCAGATCAGTTCCGTTAGATCCGCGATCTGCTCCGCATTCGTCTTCGACTGCGCTGACAGCTTGCGGATCTCATTTGCAATCACACCGAAGCCACGTCCGTGTTCCCCGCTTCGGGCCGCCTCGATTGCTGCGTTAAGGCCGAGGATGTGCGTTTGGCTCGCGACATGTTGAATGAAATCGAGCATCGCCCCGATATCCTTGGAGATGCCCTGAACCTCCCTGGTCTGCCCCACTAGAAGCTTCTCATTCGCATCAATTTCTTGCGCTGACACTGCAATCTGCTTGATACTGCTCGAAATCCACTGCGCATGCTCATGCAAACTACGTGACATCTCCTGCAAATCCTTGCCGATCCTCTGTGCCAGTTCTTGGTTTAAATTACGAATGCGCGTCGATAGCCCCTTCATAACTCGCCAAGCCAGTACACTATCCTCAGTCATCAGTTTACGAAACGACTCATTCCCAAGTCCCACCAGCTCACAAGCCGTTGAAGTTACCGCCGTCCCGCTGCGGGGCAGCCCCTCGAGCAGGGACATTTCCCCCAGAAAATCCCCTTGTCCGAGTTTGGCCACGGAAATCCGCCGCCCTTCCTGCTCAAGGAATATTTCTACCGTACCCGCCAGTACAACAAACATCTCATCCCCGTGATCACCACTGCGAAAAATGACCTCTCCCGCCGGCTTGTGCAGCATTTGACCGTGCGCTAGAAGTGCTTGTATGTTCATCTCCATGAAACTCCACTCCCCATCATGCTATCATTCAACTATAAAAGTACCTGTCCATCATATACACGAACACAAGTTCTATGTAAAATGTGACGATGTTATTGTTGCTTTTCTGGTTTTTTTGGCGCCCATTATTGGATTCCCTATTCATTATACTGTTAAGTATTACTAAATTTCTTTAAATATTTTTTATGATCCATCATTGGTTTACAGTGGATGTAGTATCGTTTTTTTCGATTCCAGACCTTCAGACACATGGTATCTTATGGATATACGTCTAGTGTCGGAAGATGTCGTCTTATGGAGATCGGTTCAAAAATGCTTGTGAGTAAAATGGAAGCTACCCACTAAGGAAGCAATTTGATAATGAACCTCGACAATACAAAAAGAACCCTTATAACAAGGGCTCTTGATCTGATTTGCGTACTATGAATCCAAAATCACTTCCAGATCGTTGAGCATCCGCCCATAAACCGGGTAGACTCATCCTTAACTTCTTTGACTCAAGCTACCATTTCTAATTTCCATAACAACATCCGCATATTCCGTAACAGAAGATGAGTGTGTAACTAGGATTACGCATTTACCTTCCATGTGAGCTAAACTCTGCAGGATTTCCATAATCCCTTTCTCGTTTTTTTCATCAAGGTTTCCGGTTGGTTCGTCTGCAATGATTAGGTTTGGGTTGTAGGACAAACTACGTGCTATGGCAACTCGTTGTTGCTCCCCGCCTGATAGTTTCAGGACTTTGCGTTCCGCTTTTTCTTTGTCAATTCCAACTTTTTCCAACAGCTCGTAAGCGAGCTGATTTTTATCATTTTCCTTGTTTCCGCTTAGATCAATTGACAACATTACGTTTTCCACCGCCGTATCTGATAGCAGCAGGTTGTAGCTTTGGAATATTACACCGATTTTATTAGAGCGATAGTGATCTTTGTTAATGTTATTGATATCCTTATCTTTATATGTGATAACGCCGGATGAACAGCTTGTAAGTCCTGCAATAAGGGAAAGCAGAGTTGTCTTGCCTGACCCCGATTCACCCACAATGGCATACACCTTTCCATTTTCAAAGTCAGCAGATATATGATTTAATACTTTTTTTTCATTCCCTTTATATGAAAATGAAACATCTTTCATGGAAAGCACTGTCATATTGGTTTCCTCCCTAATTTCTTTCTGATAAAATCTTCACAGGATCAAAACGCGTTATACTTGCGATTGTCATAGAGCCCGCAATTAATACAAGCAGTATCGAAAGTAAAATAACTTCCATGATTACAATTCCGGAAAGCGAAGCCTTGAGTCCCAATATTTCAGACATTAGCGGTGAAGGCAGATGTCCCCCTAACGTAACCCTTTTCATTACATTCACCGCAGATGGATTGACAAATATTCCTGCTAGGAGTGCAATAACAGAACTAAAGAGTGCCAGTATCAACATTTCGCTCATAAGTAGTGTCATTACCTTGAATTTTGACATTCCAATGGCTCGCAAAACGCCGATTTCATATTTTCTTTCTCTTAACGCCAGCACATTGATCAGAAACACAATGCCAATTCCGATAAACGCAACAATTCCAAAGAACTGCGTAACGATCAGTAACATTTCATTTATACCCTCTACGGCTTCGTCATATCTATCGGTGTCATACTTTAAATATAGGCTTTTTGAGAGTCCTTTATCATACAACTCATTCTGAAAGGCATTAAGATCGGCGGAATCCTTTAACAAAAAGGTTTTATAGTCCTGCATTGCATCGTCAGGAATCTGCTTAAATAATTCATAACTTGTGATAACGTCATTTCTCCTATTAAATTGGGGCGCATGGAAATCATTATTACTTCTCGCAATTGTAGAGTCTGTGAATATACCTGAAATCTTCAACTCTTTTTTTATTTTGGTAATTGCGATAGTCAAGTGCAGTGTATCTCCGATATGTAGGTTATTAAGTTCGGCTAGTTCGCTAGAAATCATACACTCGTCTATACTTGCGGGAAAATGGCCTTCAATCACTTTCCTGTCGCCATAAGTAAATTCATCCGTACTATGCTCATCAAACATACCATAAGCATGGGAATTAGAGTCCACCATCCTGCGACCGCCGTGACCGCTGTTTTCTGGTTCCACATAATCGCCATCCAGCAACTTCAAATTTTCTAATGACACAGGTATGCTTTGATAGAATACATAGCTCCGTAAGTAATCGCTGTCTACGTATTTTTTGTAATCTTCGGATGTTGGACTTGCATGAGGTTCTTTCTCCTTGTCCTGTGTGATAGAAACCTCGCCTGCGTAGTAATTTTCTGTTTCTGCCTTAACCTTCATGGTAGTATTGTAAATCGTCAGACTTACAACAGAAGCCAAAGTCACCATGAACAGCATAATAAACATGGTGATATTGCGTCCCTTGTTGTTAAGTAAATTCTTCATTGCTTTCTTGATTAAGTACATGTCCCCACTCCTTAACTTTTATGATTCAACTATACTGCTTGTAAAGTTAAATCACGGTTAAGAAAACGGCCTGCCGAAACTGTCGGCAGGCCGTTTCATTTATGGTTTTGGTAAGGTAACGACGATGGATGTATAGACTTCGACCACGCTTTGCACTTGGATAACCCCGCCGTGCTTTTCGATGACCGACTTTACGATCGACAGCCCTAGCCCATTGCCTCCAAGCTCTCTTGATCGAGATTGGTCCACACAATAAAACGGATCAAAGATCTTGTCGATCTGATCTTCCGGTATCCCGATCCCTGTATCCATGATCGTTATGCGGGCTTTATCTTCCGTCTCGGAAGCCGCGATTTTGATGAGCCCCTCTGGCTTGTTGTATTTGATGGCATTATGAATCAAGTTGGAGAAAGCCCTGTACAGTAGCGGTTTGTCTCCATAAAGCTGCACCTCACCGGTCAAATTCTCGATTTGTATGTTCTTGCTTTGAATCTCTTGATGAAGATCGTCTAAGATTTGCTCGAACATGGCTTTGGCTTCGAGTTTCTCATAAGCCGCGATATTGAGCTCGGCGTTCATCTTGAGCAGGTCATTCACCAGACCGCTTAGCCTCTGTGCATTTTTCAATGTGTCATCCATAGTTTCTTTGTATTCGTCAAGCGTAGGATGTTCGTCTAGCTGCAGTACCTCGATATTGGCAATCATGGCGGCGAGCGGGGTTTTGAGTTCATGCGCCGCATTGGCCGAAAAATTTTTATGCGAGATAAACGCTTTTTCCAATTTGGCGATCATGTGATTAAAAGAAACGGACAATTTAGATACTTCATCGTTCGAAGGAGTTACTCTGACCGGCCTGAATAAGTTATTTTCGTCGATCTCCTCGATTTCCCGGGCTAGATTCGTAACGGGTTTCAAGACTCTTCCTGCAATCAGGTAGGTGATGCCGGTTCCGAAAACGACGACCAAAGCAAGACTTAATAAGCTAATGGATGCAAACTTATTATCTTGTTCCACCCGTACTGCCAGTACTGGCTGTTTTTGATAAGGAGGATTCGGTCGCTCTGATCTGATTTCGCCGTTCGATATTCTTTCTATTTCTTTCACTGCTGATTTATCCGAATAAATGTTACGGGCGGAGTAGATCGAGACAGCCATCAACACGGTACTGGCTATGATTAAGATCAGTGCTATAACAATGGTGAGCCGCAGTCGCAGCGATAGTCGATTAAACCGGTTCATCATTCGCCTCCGCGATGAAATATCCAAGTCCTCTTGTATTTCGAATAAATTCTTTTTCGCCAAGGTGTAAGGTAAGCTTCTTTTTCAGCGAATTGATATGTACCTTTAAGGAGTTGGAAAATAAATCGGCGTTACTATCCCACACATGTTCTATGATTTCTTCTGCGCTTACGACCTTGACTTTGTTTAATAAGAGATACTCCAGAATGCCATATTCCTTCTTCGTTAAGTCAATTCTTGTATGATGAACATGCACAACCTTTAATGCAGTGTCTATTGTTAATTCTCCATAGGACAGCAGCGTATTCGTCTGGATGAATTTGCGGCGAAGCAACGCCCGAAGCCTGGCTTCCAGCTCCTTGAAATGAAACGGCTTCTCCATATAGTCGTTTGCGCCGGTGTCTAGCCCGGAGATTTTGTCTTCTACCTCGGAACGTGCCGATAGGATTAGGACCTTGATTTCCTGATTATTTATACGGATTTCTTTCAGAACGTCCATACCATCCACCCGCGGCATATTCAGATCAAGAACAACGGCATCATATTCGTTAACCTCAAAGCATTTCAAGGCTTCTTCACCATCGGATGCAACATCTATCGCGTATCCGAATTTTTTCAAGCCTATGCTGATTGCTCTCTGCAACGATAAGTCATCTTCGACAACCAATACTTTCAACTCCATCACCTCCGCCAAACATTAATATCATGATATGTCCTATTGGGTTAAGTTACGGTTAAGTTTTCATATATGATTATCTAATCTAATACTGATTAATGTCAAAAATTTCGCCCTACTTATGATACAGTTCGGCGTATCACTCTAAAGGCGAAATTAAGGGCACCCTTTATAGGGGTGCCCTTTTGTTTGGAAAAAGGGTCCACGATGAAACATTAACCGAGCTGCTTTATATTTAAGATTAGATTGAAGCAAGTTCCGCTATTTTCATTATCAGTAACAGTAATTGTACCATGATGCTTTTTGATAATACTGTCCACAATCGAGAGCCCTAAGCCCGCACCAGCTATTTGACGGGAGCGTGATTTGTCAACACGATAAAAAGGCTCAAATATATTCTTTTTGTTATTTTCGGCAATACCGATGCCTGTATCTTTAATTTTGATTGAGACCTGATCATTACTCAACCTGTTTACAATAACCCCAACCGTACCACCGTCAATATTGTAATTAATTCCATTTTCCACAAGGTTGTAAAAAGCACGATACAATAAGTCGGTATTCCCAGTAACAATGCTACTATCACAATCTAAGATCATTGAAACATTTCTATCTTTAGCTATTTGAGAGAGCTCGGAAATAATATCCTCAAAAATATCCTTTATACAAATGTTGCTTTGCTCACCGTTATCGTTCAAATTCGTCATATCCAAAAGGTTGCCAACGAGTGCTCTCAAGCGGTTTATTTGTTTTTCAAAAACGGAAATAAGAGCATCATATTCCTCGTTTGTATGATCTTTTTTCTTCTTAAATACATCAACCTTTGTTTGTAACACAGCAAGAGGTGTTCTAAGCTCGTGAGCGGCACTTGCGGAAAATCTTCCTTGCATCATAAAAGCATTATCCAGCTTATCCGTCATTTCATTAAATGTTATAGTAAGCTCTGCAATTTCATCCCTTGTTGGCGGCACAGATAATGTTTCAGATAGATTATGCACATTTATGTTTTTCACTTGACCATTTAGCGTATCAAGCGGCTTTAATGCCTTTCCTGAAATATAGTAGGTTAAGAACCCGCCGCCAACAATAACTAAAATCATATAAAGCATGCTTTCCATTCTAAAATCCATTCTTGCTTTTTGGGACTCAACAGAAGGAACAGGAGTGGTTATGCTGCTTGACGGTGATTGAGAGCTTTCATCACCCCATCCATCTTCGCCGATCTTTTTTGCCGGTAATAACAAAGTTGCATCAATCCTTGTAGCCATAGTATCCGCAGATAAATTAAGTATTAAGGTAAGACCTACACAACAAACCGTCAAAAGTGCAACGGTCATAACCGTAAGCCGCAATCGAATTGGCATTTTTTTAAGCATTAAAATCATCACCCTTATCTGATAACAAGTATCCTTCACCGATTTTCGTTCCAATGGGGTCATAGTTCAAGATGGCTTTTAGCTTCTTTCGGAGAGTTGCAATATGAACCCGAATAGCACCACTGAAGCTATCCGCATTCTGATCCCAAACATGTTCAATCAGCTCTTCTTGGCTAACCACTCTATCCTTGTTAAGTAAAAAATATTCAAGCAACGCAAATTCTTTTTTTGTAAGAGATATTTCATCTTCATTAACAACGGCGATACGCTTTGATAAATCCACTTTAATGGCACCGCAGGAAAGCATACTACTTTCTTGCACAAACTTTCGCCTTAACAAATTTCTTATTCTTGCTTCCAGCTCGGCAAAATCAAATGGCTTCGCCAAGTAATCATTCGCACCTATGTCTAAGCCTTTTACTTTATCATTCACACTACTTCTTGCACTGAGAATAAGTACCTTTAATTCCGGCCTTTCATCTCGTATCTTAGCTAAAACCTCAAGCCCATCTAATTTCGGAAGGTTTAAGTCAAGTACAACCAAGTCGTAATTTACGTCATATAAAAGCTCGTAAGCAGCTTCTCCGTTGTCGCATGTATCAACTGCGTAACCATCTATTCTAAGCCCCTCTGCAATCGCCTCTTGCAAATCAAGCTCGTCCTCTACGATAAGGATCCTCATACGCTAATCACCTCTTTTACTATTGTACCTAAGTATAGGTTAAATCTATGTTAAGCATTTAAGACCAAACAAAGAAAATCACTTAACAGGGATTTAACATCGTTTGTTATACGATGGTTACATCAAGTTTAGGAGGAACAAAATGTATATTGTAAAAAACGCAGTTAAAAACATTAGAAGAAACAAAGGAAGGAACTCTTTAATTAGTATTGTATTGGTCATTATCGCTATCACTTGTGTTATTTCATTAGTAATTAACAATGCAACAAGTAGTATTATAACCGATTATAAAAATCGATTTGGTAGTGAAGTCAATGTTGAGCTTGATTATTCAAAGCTTTATGAAGATGGAATTACTTCAAATTTTCCCGAAGTTACCATTGAACAGCTTAAACATTATGCAGATTCTGAATATGTAAAAGACTACTATTTTTATTTAGAAGCTCCTGCTGTATCTAAAATCAATGCGATAAATCAAGATGGGGATGCAGGACTGCAAGGTAGCGGAAGTGCTATAGGTGGTGGTCCCGATATCGGCCCTCCAAATATAAAAATAATTGGAAGCTCGTCCTATGAGCTGTTTGAAGAATTCAAAAAAGGCGAACGCAAAATAATAGACGGAAAAATATTTGAAAAAGATTATGAAATTGTTCTCAGCGAAAATTTGGCGCAGAAAAACAGCTTAAAAGTCGGCGATGCCATTACTGTTCGTTCTATCGCCGATGCGAATAAAGATATTAGTCTTACAATAACAGGTATTTATAAAGATCTGACCAAAGAAAATAACGCTGACGCCTCTTATAAAGACCCTTATATGACAAGAAAAAATGAAATCTTAACGACTTACGAAACAGCGACAGGACTTGTAGGAAAACAAGCCAATACAATGTCACGTATTAAGTATTTCTTAAACTCCCCTGATAATTTAAATGCTTTTGTCAAGGATGCTCAAGGCAAAGGGCTGAGTAAATATTACTCATTGACGAATAACGAGTATCTGTATAAACAAATAGCGGGTCCTGTTGAAAGCGTGCAAAAGATAAGCACAGTTTTCTTAGTCGTAGTGCTTATTTTAGGCGGCATTATTCTTATTCTGCTTAATCTCATTGCTCTTAGAGAACGTAAATATGAAATTGGTGTTTTAAGAGCGATCGGAATGAAAAAATTTAAGGTTATTAAAACCTTGTTATATGAATCCATTCTTGTAACCATGCTTGCCGTTACGATCGGACTTGGAGTGGGAAGTGTTGCAGCACAGCCTATATCGGATAAACTTCTTGCCGATCAAATTGAGCAAAGACAAGAGCAAATGGAAAATATGGGTGGAAATTTAGGCGGCTCCAGTGCGGCTATGCCGATTTCAGATGAAATCGTTAGCTCGTTGCAAGTGAAATTAGATGCGAGCGTTATATTAGGGATGTTCCTTATTGGTGGCTTGCTTGTAATGATCTCCAGCTCAATGTCACTAACGTATATCACGAAATATGAGCCTATAAAAATTTTATCGGAAAGAAATTAAGGAGGATATGAGGATGAATGTATTAGCAGTAAATAACCTTTCTTATGTCTATGATGGCACTAAAAAGAAAGTTCTTAATCAAATTAACATTGAATTTGAGCCTAAAAAAACTTATGCAATCGTCGGCAAGTCAGGTTCCGGTAAAACAACACTTTTAGCCCTGCTTTCGGGGCTCGACCTCTGTAAAGAGGGCGAAATACTTTATAACGGTGAGAATATAAAATCGATTGACCGTGATTATTACCGTTCAAATAAAATCGGTGTTATTTTTCAAAGCTATAATTTGCTCACTAATGCCACAGCCATTGAAAATATTATGCTCTCCATTGACATTAGCGGTATCCAGGTGGCTAATAAAAAAGAATATGCTTATGCCTTATTGCAAAGTGTGGGTATTGATAAAGAAACCGCGGATCGAAAGGTATTGAAATTAAGCGGCGGTGAACAACAGCGAATTGGTATTGCAAGAGCTTTATCTCACGATCCTGACATCATTATTGCAGACGAGCCAACGGGAAACTTAGATACCGAAACCGAAGAAAGCATTATGAACATACTCACTTCACTTTCGGAAGAAGAAAACAAGTGTGTAATCATTGTAACTCACTCCAAAAAGGTTTCAGATTATGCAGATGAGATCTGGGGGATCTCAGACGGGAAACTGTCGCTTGTGAAGAAAAACTAACATAACCAAGGAGTAATCAAATGTTTGAAATTAAGGATGTATCCAAACTATATAACGGCGAATTCGCATTAAAGAACATTTCCTTTTCAATGGGAAAAGGATTGAATTTTATAGTCGGCGCTTCAGGTAGCGGCAAAACTACTCTCTTAAAAATTCTCAGCGGTATGGAACAAGATTTTGACGGCGAGGCTTACTATTGCGGTAAGAGCATTAAAAAATTAACCTCCCATGAAAAAGGCTATTATTACAACAATATTTTCGGATTTGTTTGGCAGGATTTTAATTTGCTAGAAGATTTTTCGGTCTTAGACAATGTGTTGCTGCCACAGTATTTAAAAAATAAGCAAAATCAAACGCAAGCTGAAGCGATTTTAAAGGACCTCAAAATAGTTGACCTTGCCCATCAAAAAGTGAAATATCTTTCTGGTGGTCAAAAACAGCGTGTTGCCATCGCAAGAGAGCTTATGAAAAATCCAAAGGTTATTATTGCTGACGAGCCGACAAGTGCTTTGGATGAAGTAACCGCCAAAGCAACAATGGATATTCTTAAAGCTATTTCTAAATATAGGACCGTTATAGTTGTAACCCACGATACCAATTTGATTGATAATCATTCAAACGTTTTGAGCCTGGATAAGGGAGAACTGATTGCATCACCACAAGAAATTGTAACTAAAACAGAAAATCTTATATACGATAAGAATCATTCCTTATCTATCAAAAATGCTATTGCACTGACCAAATCGAATGTCAAAAATAAATTCGGGCGATTTTTAGTATCCACCCTTGCTCTAATGATTGCAGGAGTATTTTGTCTTACAACTGTAAGCGGGGCAATCGGCGGCAGCAGTCAAGGCGAGTTTGACAAGTTGATTGATACGTATGGCGAAGGACTTAAAGATATTAGTGTCGTTGGCAGTTTTATGAGTGCAGGGGGAACAGGCGGTAAGCAGGAAGAAAAGCCGAACGCTGATGTAAAGCAAGATATTGGTGGCTTATATGATACATATATAGGCGATAAGCGTGTTGAATTTACTGTCTTTTCACAAGCGTTTAATGATATCAAAGTAACGGTTAGCGGCAAAGACTATAAAGTACAAAGTACAGGCAGTACTCCTTCAATCAATAAGCTGGTAGCGGGAAAAATGCCGACAGGCAAAGTTAACGAGGTTGTTGTCCCGGATGGTTTTGTTAAAACATTGGGACTATCAAACGAGCAAGCCATAGGGAAAGAAATTGATTTTAGCAGCAAGATGTACAATTGGGACACGGGTAAGCCTGTTTTAAGAGACGCGTCCATAACCGCAACCATTGTAGGCGTTGCAGATACGACTGTCTATTATGAATCCAAAGGTCAAATGACAGAGTACAGCGTCAATGACTCTTTCTTCTTCAGCAAGGTCGCACTAGACGATCTGAGAAGGCAAGCAGACATTAAAAGTAACAACATCAATTTTATTATTCGCGCAAAAACTCCTGCTCATATGATTTCGATTAAAGACGAGCTTAATGAGGCAGGCATTGTACCTCTTGGCAGATTTGAGCTTGTTGAAGATATCGTTAGATTAAATGAGCAAACAACTGAACAGTCAGGCACTGCAAGTGTGACCATAGCAATTTTATCGGTCATTATGGTTATTGCTATCTTCCTTATCACAGGTTTAATGAGAAGAAGGGAATTTGCCATTTATAAAGTCAGCGGCTTTCATAATGCTCATTTGAGCGTGCTTAACTTGGCGGAGATGATAACATGTACCATTACGGCAATTCTGTTAATGCTTGTTACATCACCTCTTATCGATTTAGCTACCAAAGGCTTGTTCAGCGCAAGTATTCTTAATTCGAAGATGTTGTTAACGGGCGTGTTGTTGATTGCTTTAGTAGCCGTTGTGGCTTACTTAACGACCGCTTTTACCATCATAAAGACCCATACAACGACAGCATTGAAGACAGGTGACCGATAATGATTAGGATAAATAACCTTACAAAAGGATATGATCATTCACTTGTTTTTGATGATACAAGCTTTACCTTGCCAAGCAAAGGACTTATATGCCTGTTGGGAGCATCAGGCTCTGGTAAAAGCACGCTGCTTAATATGCTTGCAGGCTTTGACAGCCAATACAGCGGTGATATTACGGTTTTGGGTACCTCTATCAGCAACCTGAACGCCGATGAATTGTGTGCGTATCGCAGAGACAATATCGGATTTGTCTTTCAAAACTACCATCTTCTAAGTGGATATACCGTACTAGAAAACATCTTGCTTGCTTGTGAGCTAAATAGTGCAAGTGATGAGGAAAATAAAAAAAATGCTAAAGAACTGTTAAATAAACTGGGATTATCACCAAAGACGGATGAAAAAATCGAAAATCTTTCGGGCGGTCAGAAGCAAAGAGCTGCTATTGCAAGAGCATTAATTAGTAATCCTCGTATTGTGTTGGCTGATGAGCCGACAGGAGCACTAGACCGCAGCAACTCTAACGAAATAATGGAGCTTTTAAAAGAAATTTCAAAAGACCGTTTGGTTATTGTGATTACTCACGATCAAAAGGTTTGTAGCTTTGCAGATGATGTCATTCATATCGAGAACGGAAAAATGATTGCAAAAGAGATTGATACTGGAACAGATCTTACAGGTACTCATAAACTCAGCTTAAATAAGGCTGTCAAAGCATCTGCGTTCAAGCGAGGGCTTAAGAACTTTGGTATTCATATCACACGCTATATGGCTGTCAGCCTGGCCATTTCCATTGGTATTCTTGCATTTATGTTGTCTCTATCTTCGGGCAATATTATGGAGAAGTCTATCTCGGATTTTAAGGATAAGAACACCGCCTTTAACAACGGCTATATCAAAGGTGAGGATGACGGAACCGTTTACGAAATGCTGAATTCCGATGAGCGTATCGAAAATGTTTATTATCAATACAAAATAACGGATGTTACTTTAAGGCTTGGAGATAAGACCGAAGCTATGGCAGAAAAATACCCAATGCCAAAGGCTACTGAAAATATGTCTTACGGAGCTATGCCAAAAGCAGGTCAAAAGGAAATCGCACTTAGTCCGAGTCTTGCTAAAAAATTCCGAAATGATATTAGTAACTTGCTTGGTAAACAACTTACCTTAAACCATGATGAAAGAGAATACACGCTTACGATAAGCGGCATTTATAATGCAGGCTACGATGATTTCTTTGTTAGCTCCGATATTGAACAGGACTTTTATAAAAATAGGGATGGTGATAAGTCCTATTCCATTAGTTACGATGTAAAAGACTTTGAAAATATTGTTTCAGTTAGTCAAATGCTTGCTGACAAAAAAATCGATAGTAAAACTTCAGCCAAAGAAGTAGGAGCTTTGCAAAGTACGTTCAACAGTCTTAGCCGTTTGTTCTTGATCGTCTCTATTCTAATATTAGCCATTGGTTTGTTTATCAGTACAGTACTGCTTATCAAACTTCAAAATTCGAGATATAAGGAATTAGGCCTGCTGTCCGCTTTGGGATTTAATAAAGGAACAATAGGAAAAATGATTGTCAGCGAAAATCTGCTTTTATCAGCAATGTCGGCTATTATTAATGCTGTCCTCGTTGGCTGTACTTATTTAATCAGTATGGTCTTCAATTTAGCCATTATTATTACCCCATTACAAATCTTACTATCCATACTTTCCACAGGCGTTGTTGTTATTCTAATTAGCATAATAGCCACCTACAAGTTAATCCGTACAGAGCCTGCTGCAGCGCTGAGAAAGTAATGTATCCTAATAAAACTTTTCACAACTGTCGAACGTCTAACATTAGAGAGTACAGTACTAAAACTCAGAAGACAAAGGAGTTTAAAAATGAAAAAGGTATTTTCCATCCTGTTAAGTGCTACTGTGTTAGCGACATCCATCATTCCCAACATTGCTACTGCTGCAAGAATTAGTTATGTCCCCATACATGAAAGTGAAACAGGGGATACATTCAAATATGCTACACCTGTGGATATGTTCACTTCGATCAGTGGTGCAATCAACTCGAACAATGAAGACGTGGATTACTATACTTTGCCGGTGAATGAAAAAACGGATGTTGCCATCACACTTTCCATGTTGGATAAAGATAAAACATCATCTTTGAGACTGGAGCTCTATAACGATCGGCTAGAGATGGTAGGTCGAGCTAAATACGCTTATGAATTTGCCTTTTACGGTAGATCGATGATCCAAGCATTGCTTGAGAAAGGTACGTATTTTATTAAAGTATACGCGGACGCCAATCCGGCGGTTATCGATACGCCTTATAACATCTTAATTGACAACCGTACGACACCGCTCATAACGGAAGGCTCGAGAGAAGTAGAGTTATTACCAGTTAGTTCAGTCGGTTTGAGTGAGAAGGCCATCACAGATCATGTCATTCAAAATAACAAGACGCTAAAGCAGAATTATGAGTGGTTTCAGAAATGGGTTGATGTGTATGAAAGTGACACTTCCAAATATAACGATCCTCAGCTGAAGTATCAATACCACTTAGCACAGGTCAATGCTATCAACGCGTGGAAAGAAACAACTGGTGATCAGCGCATCATCGTGGCAATCATAGACCAAGGTATAGATACTAAGAATTTCGATCTAAAAGCTGCATCAATGGACACCGTAAATATATTGAGCGATTCTGATTCGGTTCCAATAGATCACGGAACGCATACCTCGGGCGTCATTGTTGGTCAACTTAACAATCGTGTTGGAATTAGCGGTATTGCTCCAGGTGTTACATTGATGCCTATAAATGCTTGGGATACTACTGGCAAGGAAAGAACGGAAGAGAGCACTGCCGAGGCAATCCGATATGCGGTCGATCATGGAGCTAGGATTATTTCCATGAGTATTGGAAGCAATGGATTCGCCATAGATAACAACGGAGATTCACAGGTTATCAGAGAAGCTATAGAGTATGCCTTTGACAATAACGTCGTTCTAATTGCAGCCGCAGGAAACTCCAAACAGGAAATTCCAGACTACCCAGCGAATTATCCGGAGGTCATAGCGGTTGGTGCGGTAGATGGCGATGATGAACTATGGGAATATTCAAGTAAAAATACGGATATAGTCGCACCTGGTTATAACGTGTTCTCAACCGGAATCAATGGCAAAAATTTAAATATATCAGGTACATCCATGGCAACGCCGATTGTGGCGGGAGCAGCAGCTCTTATATTATCTAAAAACCCGGATTTGACCAATACTGAAGTATACGAACTTCTATACACATCCGCAGTTGATCTTGGAGACAAGGGGATAGACAGTACTTTTGGAAATGGAAGACTTGATGTTGCTAAAGCCCTCCAATTGACCCCAGAACCGGAGGTCAAAATAAATAGATTTGAAGGCGTGGTAGGAAAATGGTATGAAAATGCGATTATTTCATTTTATGAGCGCAGACTCATAGATGATGCCATTCTTTCAAGTCATTCATTTGATCAGCCGATTACCAAAGGGAAATTCGTAGAACTCGCTTTAAAAGCAGGTATTATAATGGATAAGACCGTTGCGCCCGAGGACAAGCTATTGCGTGGAGAGGCCTTCCAAATGCTATTTGAAGGATATATAGCACTTTACGGAGAACGAGATGTGGTTGATAATGATGCGCTTAAGACTTTAGCCAACCTTAAAATAGTGAATGGTAGAGCTAGCAGCAATGGCAATGTCAGTTACGCTCTAGAGGATCACTTAAGCTATGCGGAATGTATTCAACTCCTATATAATTTTGAACAGTCTAAAAGTCTCTAATCGCTGGATACCGTTCTGGTGCAAGGCACCAGAACGGTTTAGTGATCCAACGTCCATACGCATTTCATGACAATTTGATTCTCGAGTAATTCTGCGGTCAGCTCTCCGTTCATTTTGACCATTAGACTTTTGGCAATTGCTAATCCCAGCCCTGTTCCTTTGCCCGATCGGGAGTGGTCGGCCGTATAAAATCGATCGAACAGAGTGTTCATATCGCTTAGCTTCAAGTGATTAGCTTCGTTGCGGATAGACAATACAACCGTCGATTGATGCTTCTCCATATTGATCCAGATCGGCCCATCGGAATGATTGATCGCATTTGTAATCAAATTCTCGATTACGCGCTTTATGGCAGATTCATCTGCAGTCAAGCGAAGCCTTTCTTCGGTAAGTTGAATAACCGCTTCCCCTTTGCGTTCGTTAAACCTGTCGTAGAATCCCAGTAAGATTTCAGAGACCAGAACGGTCATGTTTACTTTCTCCGTTTTTAACTCGTAATCCATAGATTCGATGACGGATAATTCAAAAAAATCGTTCAGTAATACCTGCAGCCGTTTCGTTCGACTTTTGGCGATCGATATATATTCTTGCCTCTCTTCATCGGTTACCTGATCCGATTCCAAGAGCTGAATATATCCGAGAACGGATGTTAATGGCGTTCGCAGATCGTGAGAAATATGGGAAATACTCTGTTTCAGTTCATGCTCCGTCCGTCTTCTAAGCGCTTTTGCCTCTGCAACCAAATCTATAAGGTTGTTTGTTTCGATTGCCAGTTGTTCAAGATCGCGTTCAAAAAAACGAAGATCGACTTTCTTTTCGGTTAATCCTTGATTGAAAGCATACAGCTGACGATGAACTCGTTTCATTTCTTTCTTCAATAAATACAAACGGATGAGTGCAGTAACAGCTATACCAGCTATAATACTTACAGCCGCAACGATATAGATCAATCCGCCCTCACCCGCTTCTCAAGTTTACTTTATTTCCTTGTGTCGATATACCCATGCACTCAACATTCCGAAACAGACAAATGTAATAATCGGGATTACAATCATACGAAATAACAAGCTGCCATCAGGGGAAACGGTTCCTATATCATACAGCAGCTTAAACACCGTATAACTATAGATCGTTTCAATAAATGAAATATATTTGCCCACTACAGCAAAGAAAATGTCGATGAACAAGAAGAACACCATCGTAAAAGCAATCGTTTTACCGCTTTCCGCCATGAGTGTAGCAATCAGTGTGGCGATCGACGCAAATCCCGCAGCGTAAATAACAAGTAATCCCAACGTTCTCAATACATACAGAGAGGCCGATTCACCGGGCAGCTCCCCGAAACCGGCCAGCAACGTCGCAACGACACCATTGATTACGGGAAACAGCAAGCCAAGAATGACGGACCCCAGTGCGTACACTAGTTGTTTCGCAGCGATAATCCTTCCTCTACTATTGCCGCTGGAGGCGATACTTTTCATCACGCCAGTCGTATATTCGCTAGAAATAAAGAAGCCGGCAAGCACGCACATCCCAATGATCATAATATAATTACCCAAAAGCGCACTTTTCCACATTTCTATCCCAGTAAACGGAGACTCCCCATCCATTCTGCGGTCTATGTATTGAAAGATGGACCAAAATAAAGCGGAGGCCGAGATAATCAATAGGAGTGCACGGAACGACCGATCCTTGCACAGTTTATACCATTCCGATTGGATGAGATTATTCATTCCGCTCACCCCCGATCCGGCTCGTAAAGTAAGCTTCCAAATCCTCGCCCATGGGCATAAATTGTTCGATAATTAGTCCAGCCGTCGATAGCGCCACGGAAACTTTACCAGGTGAATCTACGTATCTGAACAGTTTGATCGTCCCGTCCGGCATTACTTCAAATTCGGAGGTAGCCAACTCTCCTTCAATAACGGCCACCGCCTTCCCGGCATCATCCACCTTTATATGCAGGTAGTGTTGGCATTTCTTATTAAGATCATTAGCCGACAGTTGCTCCAGTAATTCCCCTTTATGAATAATGCCAAAATGGGTGGCCAACAGATGAAGCTCGCTTAAGATATGGCTTGATATTAAAATGGTAATTCCGTTTTCCCGATTGAGCTTTTTGAGGAGCTCCCTCATTTCGACGACCCCCATCGGGTCCAAGCCATTCGTCGGTTCGTCCAGAATCAGAAACTCTGGATCTCCAAGAAGAGCGATAGCGAGTCCTAGGCGCTGTTTCATTCCTAATGAGAAATTTTTCGCTTTCTTCCTGCCCGTGTTTTGCAGGCCGACCAAAGTCAGTGTTTTCTCGATGCACGCTTTGCCCGGGATCCCCCTTAGAAGCCTATGGGTCTCCAAATTTTCTCTAGCCGTCATATTCGGATATAAAGCCGGACTTTCAATGATCGAGCCAATTCGTTTTCTCGCCTCGCTCAGATCCTGAGCATCCTTCTTGCCGAACAATTCAATGGAACCGTCCGTCGGAAAAGCCAACCCGCTAATGATACGGATCAACGTCGATTTGCCCGCACCGTTCTGTCCGATAAATCCGTAAATTGCACCTTTTTTGATGGACATGTTCACTCGATTAAGCGCATAGTCCGTTTTGTAGACCTTAGTTAAATGATTGGACTTCAGTACATATTCACTCATCGTCTCACTGCCTCTCTCTGGGATAGCTTCATTATCGGAGGCAAGACATAAGCGATCATAAAGGGATTATTAAGAAAACCTTAAGTTGTTATTTGAGCCGGTACCCCATCCCCCATAACGTTTCGATATAATCCTCCTCTGGATTTGCATTGGATAGTTTGCTTCGCAAATTGCTGATATGGACGTTAATCGTATTGTCATCTCCCACAAAGGTATCCTCCCATACACTCTCAAATATATTCGCCTTAGAGAATACTTTTTTCGGATAGGACATGAAAAGCTCGAGAATAGCAAATTCTCTTGCCGTTAGCATCACTTCTGATTGGTTGATCGTTACGGTCTTTGAATCCTTGTTTAAACTAATGTCTTTATACTGGATTCGATCGCTGGGAGCCATGCTGGTAAAACGCCTGAACCTTCGTAAATGGGAACCGATTCTAGCCGACACTTCTTCGATATCGAACGGCTTCGTTATATAATCATCCGCGCCGATGCGCAGGGTGGCCACTTTCGTCTGCTGCTCTTCTTTAGCTGAAATGACGATAACAGGCGTCGAACTCTTTTCGTTTATTGTTACAAGAAGCTCTTCTCCCGGCAGACCAGGAAGCATCAAATCAAGCAGCACCATATCCCATTCCTGTCTTTCCAGGTAGATCATAGCTTCCGTTCCGGAATAGGCGGGCTGAGGAGAATAACCGCTTTTCTTTAAGATTTTGCACAGCAGTTGGTTGATGTCATTATCGTCTTCAACCACTAATATGTGTGTGGTTCTATCCAACATTCACACCTACTATCTGTAATAATTTAGAAAGATGCTTTCGACAAGAAACGTTAAAAGCCCTTTTGAAACGATAAGCACAAACTGATCATAAGTTTAATTTCCTATATAATCAACCCCACTTCCTTGTAATGCTCCGTTCATCCTCCGTTCATATTGCAACTGTATACTCATAGTGCAACAGAGAAAAGGAGGCACAATAATGAATATGGCATGGAAAGAAATCAAGAAGAGTAAAGCGAAGTTTGTTATTTTAGGCTCAATCATTTTTTTAGTTAGTTTTTTAACCTTTATTATATCGGGACTCGCCAATGGTTTATCACAAGATAATGCAGCTTTAATCAAGGATCTACCTTCTGGTCATTTCTATATGAATGAACAAGCCAATGAAACCTATACTCTTTCCAAAATAGATCCAAGTGTCCAAGAGAACATCTTACAAGAACATAAGGATGCAGTTGCACTTTCCATTCAGATGGGATTTGTGAACGATGCGGAGGACAGGCAGCATGCAGTTGCTTTTGTGACTTCAACCGAATCTAAACTGTTCGAGAACGTGAATCCAGGAGAAATTGTCTTAGATCGTTCCTTAGAGAAAGATGGCATTCGAGTAGGAGATGTATTGACGAACAATCAGTTCAGCGGTGAATTTAAAGTCATCGGATTTGCGGACCAGAAGAAATACAGCCACTCACCCGTTGCTTTTATCCATATGGATAACTATAAAGAAATTTACCGTGTGAACACGAAGCAATTGCTTTTCATCCCAGGGCAGGATCAACCACAGTCTATTGACGGATTACAATCTTTTTCAAATAATCAGTTTCTGAACACCATTGCGAGCTATAGTGCAGAACAAATGTCCCTTAATATGATTATTTGGTTCTTAGTCGCCATTAGTGGTATGTTGTTTGCGATTTTCTTCTATATGATGAATGTGCAGAAGATCGGACTATACGGGATCTTGAAAGCAATTGGTGTAAAAACAAGTACATTATTCCGTATGATGTGGGTTCAAATGTTCTTCATCACCGCAATCGCCCTTGTATTATCCATTGCACTCAGTCAGGGCTTTAATATGATCGCACCACAAGGCATGCCTTTTAGTCTAACGATTGAGACAACCATTCAATTGTCGATCCTATTCTTAATCATTGGATTTGTCGGTGCAACACTTTCTGGTCTTCAAATTCGAAAAATTGAGCCGCTACAAGCCATACAGCAAGGAGATAACTAATATGACTACCTTCACAATACAAGACGTCAGAAAAACATTTACAAATGGCGAAGTCAACGAACAAGTATTAAACGGGATCAATCTTTCCCAACAACAAGGAGAAATAACGGCTCTCGTAGGTGCTTCAGGATCTGGCAAAAGCACGCTTCTTACGATCGCAGCAGGTCTTCAGCGTGCATCTGGTGGACAAGTCATTTTCGAGGGAAAGAACATGACCGACATGACGCAAGAAGAGATTCGCAAAATACGCGCCAGTCAGTTCGGATTTATTTTTCAATCATCTCATCTAGTGCCCTTCCTTACCGTAGAAGATCAGCTCATGCTGATGCTTAATGTGTCAGAGACAAAAATGAGTAAACGCGCGCAAAAAGAAGAAGTCATGAAGATACTCAAATTGGTCGGAATGGATCATCGCAAAGACGCCTATCCAGCCTCATTGTCGGGTGGGGAGAAACAGCGGGTTGCGATTGGTCGTGCCATCATCCACAAGCCAAAAATGCTATTTGCTGATGAGCCCACTGCAAGTCTTGACTCCACAAGATCCAAGGATGTCATGACACTCATCCGTAATTTGACGAAAGAATTAAACATTACAACCTTACTCGTGACGCATGATGAAGAAATGCTCTCTTATGCAGACCATGTTATCACGATGAAAGATGGATTGATTATTAAATAACGAAGAAGCACCTTCATTCTGAGGGTGCTTCTTTCTAAGTTAGGGTAACTTAGGATCTGCAAGTTTTTCCAGTATCGCTATGCTTCATCAGGTGTTGTCAATTCATGTCGAATCATGTAGATTTATATGGAACAAATACAATATTGAGGCGCATGCCTCCGACACATCAACTTTTAGTCTGATCGTCAAAATATGTAAATGATAATATATTTTTTCTATACAGGAGAGACATCTTATGCAACGCATTCCTTTTAGTAACACTTTGACAATCGGTTTCATGCTTTTCGCCTTGTTCTTCGGAGCGGGAAATCTGGTATTCCCGGCGATGATGGGCCAAAATGCCGGAGATCAGTATTGGCAAGCCAGTCTGGGCTTCCTGATCACGGGCGTCGGCCTGCCCTTGCTTGGAACGTTGGCGCTTGGATTTTCCGGCTCGAAAAATTTGCTCGCATTGACCAGTCGCGTGCACCCTTGGTTTGCCTTCGGCTACACAACATTGCTTTACTTAACGATCGGGCCGTTGTTTGCCATGCCAAGAACCGGCAGTGTTTCGTACGAAATCGGTATTAAGCCCTATATCGAAACGGGGCATGGTCCGTTAGGATTGGTGGTCTTCACTGTATTATTTTTCGGGGTGACCTTGCTCCTTTCCATTAATCCGGCAAGAATGGTTGATATTGTAGGAAAAATACTGACACCCCTATTAATCGCCTGCATCGCATTGTTAGCCATAACATCCGTTACTAATCCGCTAGGCGTGCCTCAAGAACCGAAATCTGGTTATGCCTCCCAAGTCTTCTTTAACGGATTTCAAGAGGGGTATTTGACTATGGATGCGCTCGCGGCATTCGTATTCGGCATTATCGTCATAAACGCTATTCGAGCGAAAGGGGTCACCGATCGTAAAAGCATTCTGTTCATCTGCTTCCAGGCGGCCTTGATTGCAGCTGCAATGCTCGCTGTTATTTACACATCCCTGACTTATATCGGAGCAATCAGCGTATCCGCCTTCGGTATTCTGGCCAATGGCGGTGAAGTGTTGAACTTGGTGACCAGCCATTATTTCGGCACGTTCGGAAGATTTATACTCGGCATCACTGTGCTGCTTGCCTGTCTGACCACAAGTATAGGCCTGACCACCGCTTGCAGCAGTTATTTTCACAAGATCATTCCGGGCATGTCGTATAAGAGTATCTGCATCGTCTTGAGTGTTGTCAGCGCCTTGCTGGCCAATATCGGTCTAGAGCAATTAATCCATTTTTCCGTGCCTGTTCTGACGATATTATACCCGCTGGCTATCGTGCTCATCTTATTGACATTCTTGCATAATTTGTTTAAAGGTAAGCGCGCCGTATACAGGGTTAGCCTGCTGCTGACTTTTCTCGTCAGCCTGGTCGACGGCCTTGAAGATACTCCACTCGGTATAGAGCAGCTCCACGACTTCTTTAACCAGTACTTACCTTTGTATAATATCGGATTGGGCTGGCTGATTCCTACCTGTGCGGGAGTGCTGATTGGGCTTCTGCTACCGGAGCGACAGAAGGGACGACAATCTCCCGGTCTCTTGGAAGACTGAAGTTGCGAGTACGCCGCTCGACCGCTTTTGACAACAGCGCCTTATCACATGCAATGTGTTTAGAAAATAAAGGTAGACAGCCATTTGGCTCATCTACCTTTATTTACACATGTTCTAAAAAATCTAATATTGTCCTTTAATTACAAAAAACGAGCCCCGAATTGTTCCGGCTAGTTTAGACTTCTGCCTCGCGAACTTAAATTTCGCTTCTAACTCCTTTGGTACCTCCATCCCCTCAGAAAGCTTAAAACCAACGGCCCGCTTCTTAGGATCAACAACCGTATACATGACATTGAGCGCAAGACCATCCTCATAAAAGACGTAGGTAAATTGAATATTTTCCACTTGAAAACGCGATGTTTCTAAAGGTTTGGCAGCAAACTCAATGTCACGTTCTTTCAAAATTCGGTTCACATAATCAAGGCTCTCCTGACTTTCACTAGCTGGTACAACCATAAATTCATGCTTGTATTTGTTCATAAAGTAACGGGCTTCATTTGCACGTAAACCAGCAAGCGCTTCTACTACAGGTGAAGATTCTAACCCAACTGTAGACACATTTTTAAAATCAACGATATACGACATTTCCATCCCTCGTTTTCTCTCACAATTTTCTAAAAACAAAAATTTTGTCTTCTTCTCTACCAAATATTATACCAAAATTGATTCATTATAAACGTTCACGTTTTGGAAATGATACGGTTCACCGCGCTGTCTGTAACGGCAAGTTTAAAGGTCATCCTTTTCAGGTGGCCCTTTTTTTGATCTCGCTATCTCAATCGTCTCAAATCTACTGTCATATATATAAGCTATCATTTCAAACTTATCCGTATTTCCCATTATTACCTCTCCAATCTGACTTAATAAAATCCTGAATACAACAATAGTAATGATATTCTATCGAAGCATTAGCATTTAGTCCACATTCTTATTAGTGCTAAAAAAACTTGCCCTTATTTGTGATACGGTTCACCGTATCATCTCTAAAGAGAAATTACTGGTTGAGCTTTTCACCATCTCACTATAACAGCAAATTTAGTGATTCAAGGTTTTATTTCACTTTTTCGATTATAATAAAGTATGAAATAAAGAGGAGGAGACTTATGGCCATACCCTCGGTAGTTTCAAAATTATACATATTGTGCATTAAACAAGAAGAAGAATAGATAAGGAGTACATTTAATGCCGAGTAATAAACCACAACGAAGTACGTTTCATAAAAGATTAGAACACATGGTTGAGGTCTTACGGGGGAATATCATAACGGGGAAATATGCGATTGGAGATCTTCTGCCTTCTAACGCTGATCTAGTTAAGCAATACGGCTTGAGCAAGAATTCTATTCGCAAAGGCTTAGACATGTTAAGTCAGGAAAACTTAATTGTACGGGTTCCTAAAGTAGGAGCAAAAGTAGCTAGCCCCCAAGATTCGGCTGTCATCACGATTAAGATGGGTTGCTACAACCAGATGGATCGGCAAGCGGAGCTAAACGAGATTCTTGATGCTTTTCATGCTCTATATCCACATATTAGAGTTCAAACTCTGATGCTTCCGTATGATCAGTACTCTAAAAATGTTATGGAATATATCGACAATGATTGGTTAGATGTCATAATGATAAATCATAGTGATTTTGATTTTTTTCGCGATGAAGTTAAATCTAAATTATTGGATGAGCTTGAACCAAGTCCTGGACTATATAGTTTTGTTGCAAATGCATTTAATTATAATGATCGTCTGCTTGCATTGCCGTTCATTTTTTCACCAATTGTACTGTGTTATAATAAAGAGCATTTTGCCAATAGTGATATTATAGAGCCGAACAGTAGCTGGACATGGGACGATTTAATGAAGGTTGCTACCAAACTAAATGAAAATAGTGGGAACTATGGATTCTACTACCATATGCGATCGAGTAATAGATGGCCTGTGATGCTATTACAGAATGGATTTAAATTAGGGGAAGTCGGAGAGTATGGAGATTCTGCAAAGATGAGCTTTGTGAAAAGTATGGAATTATGTCGAAAGTTGATTGTCAATCAACCTTATTCACCACTACATTTCTCAGAAAGTGATTCTGATGTGGAAGAGCTCTTTATGCGCGGTAAAGTATCAATGATTATATCTACTTATTTCAGTTTGAATAAATTAAGAAATTCTAATGTTGCCTATGATGTAGCACCACTTCCCTCGATTCAAGAACCTAAGACAATACTATTAATCACAGGCTTAGCGATTAATGCAAAGTCAAAGGTGAAGAATGCAGCTAGATCACTACTGGATTTCATGATATCGTATCAAGCACAATTGATGATTCGAAAGCAAACCATTTCTATTCCAAGTTTAGCAAGGGCGGCTGAATGGGTCGGGACAGAAACAATAAATCGACCATCTCGCTACCATATGTATCGTGAGATTATTCCGACGTTTAGGTTTATGAACGAATTAAATCTTCACAACGAAGATTTAATCCGAATTCGGAAGGAATTAATGCTATTCTGGGCTGGTATGGAAGATGCCGATACGTTTTATAGTCGCTTAGCGGATCTATTCGAAAACAAAGGTAATGTGCATGCGTAATACATGGAGAGAGCGGATTCTCTATTTTTTTTGCTGTGTAATCATAACCTCTTCTTGATCATATCTAGGCTGATTATAAACTTATTTTTGGTGTTGTAATATAACATATGATCATGATATGATCATGATGACATTGAGATATGGTCAATATGATCATATCTTAGTTATTTTTTTTGTTGCAAGCGTTTTCTAATAGCTATACGGCTCAAATACAAAATGGGAGATGAGGATGATTATGATTAGAAAATCATGGAACAAGGTAGTGGCAATAATGTTGATCACTGCATTAGTAGTGACCATGGTACCCGGGGCATTTTCTGGGGAGAACGTATATGCTAGTGACTATGAAGTTATTCCAATTGAAGTCTTCAATGCGGATATTGAAGGTAGCGTAACCAATGGAAGACCAGAAGGTTGGAAATATTGGTCTAGCGGTGCGGCGACAGGATTGTCTGTGAGTGAGGCTGTATATCAATCAGGCAAACAAAGCTTGAAGCTTGATGTCGTGAAACAAAATGTAGGCGTACAGAGCACGCCGTTTGTTGTAGAAGCGGGACAGTTAATCCGGGCGAACGCAAGTGCTTATGTTGAGGAATTTAGCACCACTAATGCGAGTGGCGGAGTGGAAATGTGGATCCGCTACTATAAGACAAACGTAATCACTGAATCTAATAGGATACTCAGTGATGCAAAGTTTAAAACAGTTGCAGCAAATGTGGTCACAGAACAATGGTTTGATATAGGTGGCGAAGCTACAGTGCCGGCTGAAGCGAATTATGCCATCGTGTTTCTCTATGTACATCGGGATAACACTTTCCTAGGTTATTATGATGATATTGTAGTAGAGAAGCTTATTGGGTCTACAGTGCCCCCTGATGAGCCGAATAATGGATTTGAACTACCTGCTATTGGGGGTAAGATACCAGGATGGACTGTTAGTCCAAGTCCATTAGGAGCGAATACAAGTGTAACATTAAGTCAGGAGCAGGCAGCATCTGGTCAGACCAGCCTCAAAATTATTGATGATAATGATACCACGGCTGTTTCCGTTAATAGCTATTATATAGAAGTAGAAGCTGGAAAGACCTATGCTGCTTCTACCAAGCTATACATTGGTAACGGATCAGGGAGAATTTTTATTAAATATTATAATGAATTAAATAAGGAGGTCGGTTCTAATAGTCAAGGATCCGAGACTCCAAAGAATAGTTGGAACTTGATTCGTACAGAAGGAAAAGCCCCGGGAACTGCGGTGAAGGCACGTATTCTTCTCTATTCAGGTCTTGCTACTAAGGATGTTGAGGCTTATTACGATGATGTCACATTCGAAGAAATTTCAGTTCTTACCATGCCTTATGAGTTTGGTGCTCCCGTTTCCCTTGGGGATGCAACGGTGGTTGCCAAAACTAATAACGGGGCAATTGGTAATGGTGAGATCTATTTCGGAGTGCACGGATCACCTGCTCAATTCTACGTGTTGGATGCATTAAGCGGAGACGTCAAGTTCAGTGCACCGATACCTTCCACAGACGTCATATGGGCTGTAACAGTCGGATCGGACGGTAACGCATACGTAGCAGGAACTAAGACAGGAATATTGTACCGCTACAATAGAATCGAGAAAAAGTTGGAGGCCCTTGGTGAAAATCCATCCAACAAGTGGATATGGGATCTGGATGCCAGCTCTGATGGTAAAATATACGGGTCTACATACCCGAATTCCAAGGCGTTTGTCTATGACATTGCAACAAAAGAGTACACGGATTATGGAACACTCAAAGAAGGTCAAGAATACGTTCGTGGTTCGGGAGTGAATGACAAATACTTCTACGCAGGTATCTCTACGACGGGTTATCTGATCCGAATTGATAGGGAGACAGGAGTTGCGACAGAGATCGAAACTCCCATTACAGGAATTCGAGCTGGGATCTCAGGTATCTTGTCTTTCGGAAACAAGCTTTACATTACACACGGTACCTCACTGCTTATATTGAATGAAGAAGTTGACAAAACCACTTACAGTACGGTAAAGCACATAAAGTATGAAGATGAAGATGCGTCCGATGGTAAGATTTCTCCACCATCTCCGCATGATGCCAATATCATGTATTACCGCAATCAGCATACATCTGAACTATGGACATACGACATCGAACAGAATGTGACAGCACCTGTTCTACCTAAAGTTGTCCTTCCTGAAAAGTCTCTTAAGGCTTTGGATTGGGTTGAGATGACAGAGGGGCCGAATGCGGGTCGGAAAGTCCTTGTTATGCTGACGAACGAGGTAGATCATGCGGTCTTCGATCCAATCGCTCACATATTGGAGAAGACTCAGCCAGAAGTAGCAAAAATCGGAATCGAAATCAATTCCATGAAATTAGGACCCGATGGTAAGCTTTATATGGGTGGTTTCCAGGGGGCAATGAGCATCTATGACACGAATAAAGGGTACTTCGAGAAACAGGAAAAGGAACCTCACCAGATTTCAGGAATGGGATTCTTGAATAACAAAGTGTATTTCGGACTTTATGGAGGCGCTACTATATGGCGCTACGATCTTGCCAAGCCCTACGATTTGGGAGTTAATCCAGGATTTTTTCATGACATTCCAGAAGGACAGAGCAGAACGTTTACGTTTACAAGCGGAGAGAATAAATTGTTTGTAGGTTCGGTCGCGGACTACCAGCAGCTCGGGGGCGCTTTAACGGTGTATGATGAGCCTTCAAACAGCTGGAACACATATCGTAATGTTGTACAAAATCAAAGTGTCATTGGTTTAACTTATAAGCAAGGAAAAGTATACGGAGGTACGTCGATATGGGGCGGACTTGGAATTGACCCTTCAGAAACGGTTGCCAAGATGTTCGAGTGGGATGTAGCAACTGCGACTAAAACCGCTGAGCTTGTTCCAGATGTCCCTGGTTTTACACCTCAGATGATTGGCGAGCTTAGTATTGGACCCGATGGTAATCTGTACGGAGCCATGTGGGGGCAATCAGTTGGAGCAAGCAGCTCATTTGCATTGTTCGTTATGGATCCAATTACTAAAGAGATATTAAGGAGCAAAGTGTTACCAACTGGTGAGAAAGCTAGTAATTGGCGACCATTCTTCCTGTATTGGGGTCCAGACGGTCTGCTGTATACGACGCTCGGCCGTCAGTTAATCGTATTTGATCCAGTCACCCTAGCTTACAACAAATTAGTTAGTCCTTTAGTGCATGTAATGGCGCTTGGACCCGATGGCAGTGTTTACTATAAGAATGGAGCGCAAATGATGAAGATACCCGTTAGGATGAGCGAAGCTATTCTAACTGCGGAATCATCAACAATCGAGGTGGGAAAGGCGACTGATTTAACAGTTTCCCTTAAGCTAGTTAACGGGTTAACCGGTAATGCTGATGGCACCCAGGTCAGTTATACAGTTAGCGACCCGTCAGTTGCAAAAGTGGAGAATGATACATTAGTTGGATTAAAAGCAGGTACAGTCTTGGTAACTGCGGCAGTAATACAGGATGCAGTAGTTAAAACTTCGGAGGCTATTGAAATTACAGTAGCACCACTACCGCAAACCCCAATTATTACAGTAGATCAAACTGAATTAACCAATACGGACATAATAGTAACGATTCAATTCGAAAGTAATGATAATCTAAAGCTTTATCGCATAGGTGGTGCAGATTGGCAGTCCTATAACGGACCTTTCTCAGTCGGTACAAATGGAATCATCGAAGCAAAAGCTGTAAGTGCTCTGGGATCAGAGTCGGAAATAGCAAGCTTCGAAATCACTAACATCGATAAAGTAGCACCAACGGCGATTGTTAATTTAAGTAGAAATGTAATTAATGAAAATAATCATAAGATGTTTGAAATTACTGCGGATGTAGTAAATGCAGATGATCAACCTGGTGTGAATATGGTCGTTCTTACTTCCATTACAAGTAACGAGGCTGATAATGGCTTAGGTGATGGAGATACAGAAAATGATATTCAGAATGCGTCCTACGGAGCAACTGATTTCAGCTTCGATTTACGCGGCGAAAGATCCGGGAAGGGAAATGGGAGAGTCTACACGGTTACTTATACAATTACGGACAAAGCAGGCAATGTAACGATTGCCACAGCTATTGTTACGGTTCCTACGGGATCGAGCAAATAATGGAATGAATAATAGTGGAATTATCATGAATTGAAAAGTTAGTTAACAATAGGGTGGGCATCGTCCCACTCTATTAAATTTTGTGATTAACTATAGTTGCAATACCCCGCAACCCAAGGTTGCCACCATCCAATTTGGCTAAAAGCCATACGGTTCACCGCGCTGTCTTTAACGGCAAGTTTTCAGGCAACAAAGCGTGTATATCCTTTTCTAAGCTACTCTAACATCTTTTTCTTTGTTGCTGTAAGTCCTTATCAGACAGACTGATTTACCTCTAATAAAAAACCTCGGTTCGTATAATCTTATACGACCCGAGGCTTCATGTCCCCAAAAAATTAAAAGGGCGATTCGTTGTGATTTAATTAGCTCCTTTTGGTGCCGTTGGATTTTTCTCAACAGAAACGATTTCCCCGGTTTTGGCGTTTACAAATGCGATGTAAATATCGCTCTTATAGCCGTGATCTTTACCTGCCTTTACTTTCCGCTTTGCTTCGATGATTTCGTCGTCGGAAAGCTTATCCATTTCTGAATCTGAAAAGGTTACAAAATAAAACGTTCCTTCCATGTCTACTCGGGTGCCCAAATCACAGGAAATTTTAAAGCCATTTAATGGAACCTTAAATTTTTCTTGAATCGCTTTCTCCGCAATCACAACCGCTTCCTTTACGTTCACTGGCGCATCTTCGAATTGTGCAATTTCGGGCTGCTGATGTTTACCGATGACCTGTACCTTTTGAGCATCGTCCAATGAAGAAGCAAATGTCGTCATAACGCCGTTTCCTGCAATCAAAGCGGTTGCTACTCCTACAGTCAGTGCTGCTGTGATAATCTTTTTTCTCATCTTTCATTACCTCCAATATTTTTGGTATTTCGTAGCTACAAACCAAGTATAATGGGGCCGCGTTATGAACTAATCTTCAAGTTGTAATGGAGTTGTAAAATAAACAGAGACCCTTGTATATTCATTTTCTTTTGAATCGATTTGTAGGTTTGCATGATGGAGATGGGCAATCTGATTGCAGATGGATAAGCCAAGCCCAATCCCACCCAGTTCTTTTGAACGGGATCGGTCTACTACATAAAACGCTTCTGTAATTTTCTCAATGTCCTTCTCAGGTATGCCTCTTCCATAATCCAACACTTCAAGCACAACGCCTTCGTCGTAATGGTAACTTCTCATTTGGATCTCCCCCCCGAACGAGGAAGCTTTTATGCTGTTTTCTACTAAATTAATGAACAAGGATTGTAATAGTTCTTGGTCTCCATAGACTTCGTCGGCCGAGCACTCCATTCTTATCGTCATTTGCTTCGCCTCTAGATGAAGCCGCTCCATGTTTACCACATATGAAAACAGCTTCTCGATATGAACAGGCTCTAAGGCAACCTCTTCACTCTTCAAATATAACAATTGCATCATTTTTCCTGAGAGGACGTCCAGCCGCGCAATATGCTCATGAATGTACTGGACCGCCATTTTCCTTTCTTCCTCATTATAATTGGCATGATTCAAAAACTCGCTATATCCCTTTATAGCCGTAATGGGTGTTTTAAGTTCATGAGTGAGGTTGTTGATGAATATTTCTTTGTCTTCACTCGCCTTTTTGATCGTTTCAATATGATTGGAAACAGCATCAACCATCCTGTTAAAATCTTGTGCTAATTCCCCGAATTCGTCGTTCCCTCTCACTTTCACTCGTTGATCATACGCTCCTGCGGCAATCGCCTTTACACCTTTGTTTAACCTGCGAATGGGTGCGGTTAATTGAAATACTAGAAAAATAAGCGCTGCCGATAAAACCAAAGAAACCACAACACTCAATGTAATGAAATACTGTCGCAAAGTAATATAATATTCCTGTAAATAATCAGATTTTCTAGAGATAACGAGTTTTAAATCCTGGAACTCCATTTTCCCGCCGATAAACAGCCATAGCTCATCATTCATCTTTCTGTATACGGATTGGTATGGATCCCCATCCAGTTCTGCCCGATCCCCTACAAATTGGTAGGCATTGGAAAAGATCAATTGATCCGCTTGGTAAACCTCTAAAAGGATATCCTCTTTATAATAATTTGCTGCAAAACTAGCAATTATCGTTTCATAGTTGGTAATGCCAGTACGTTCAGTATATACGCGAAGGATATAGCTTAATGATTTTTCGATGCTCCCGTATACGCTAACGCCTCTTGAGATATCCAACTGTTCGTTTAGTTGGTAACTCTTTTTTAACAGTCCATAAGCTCCAAGGTCGAAGGCGATCAGAAATACAATCAACACACACAGATACGTTTTCTGCCAGAACTTCATCTCTACACCTCTAGCCTGTAACCGTATTTATAAACCGTTTTGATCCGGGTCTCCCAATTTAGTTTCTTTCTCAGCTTCTGAATATGCACGTCAACGGTTCTTGTATCTCCATAAAAATCGAAACCCCATGTTTGCTCAATAATTTTCTCACGGGATAGCGCGATATTTTTATTTTGTACGAGAAGATCCAATAATTGGAATTCCCTATTGGTTATTTCGATTTCTTGTCCATGAACAGTTACCATATGCTTTTCCAAATCTACTATGGTGTCATCCAGCCTAAATTCGTTTGCGGCCTTTTGGTTCCTTCTTAAAACGACATGGATACGAGCGATGAGTTCCACTGCTTCAAAAGGCTTGGCTATATAATCTTCCGCTCCGATCTCCAAGCCATACACTTTATCAGAAACCGTATTTCTTGCAGTTAAGAAGATAACCGGTACGTTGCGTTTCACAATATCCTGCACGATTTCAAAGCCGTCTCTGCCAGGCAGCATCACGTCCAGGATGACTAAATCGATTCGCGTCTCATTTAATGTTTTCAAAATTTGATCTCCACTATACAATTGGACATACTCATGCCCGACCATCTTTAAATTTACGGCAATCAAATCGTTAATTGCCTTCTCATCATCTACAATCAGTATTTTCGCCATAAGAATACACCTCGGTATCATGATAGCAATTCTGTAATAGAAAGTTATCATAGAGTTGTAAAATTCTTTATCCTACAGTCTTACCCCACTGAAGTTCATCCATTCAAAGGAATTTAAATACCCATTATCACAATTTTTACCTTTATTTATGATAAGGCAAAAACTTGCCGTTACTTGTGGTACGGTTCAGCTTAACGGGGCGATCAGCGAAAAATCCGCCTTGATAGGCTGTCAGATCTCTACCACCTCCGTCCTCCCTTTACTAAAATAAAAATCGCCGTCCGATTCCCGACAGGGAACGTGAACAGCGACAATTTTTGAGTCATTACATAAGTGGCAGTTCAAAGCCGATATCACTTTGCAAAGCTAGTAGGCCAATTCCGCCAGCAGCTTGCCAAGCCGGTCAAGGTTCTGTTTATTACCTTCTATGCAGTACGGCTTAGCTTGTTCAAACTCCTCTTTTTTCTTGAAAAGTTGACGGAAGGTGACCCCAGTGCGGCCCTCGAGGCCCTCGAAGGTAGCCGTTACCCGAAATTCGTGGCCGGACAGATGATCAAGCACGACCCGCTCCGGCGGCACGATTTCAACAAAGACGTTATGGTTAGGATAATCCACGCCATTTGGTCCGTGCATGGTGTACCGCCACGTACCTCCCGATCTCATATCGCACTCGTGAAACGTATTCGTAAAGCCTTGCGGCCCCCACCATCGGGCTAACAAATCGGGAGATGTCCAGGCCCGAAACACGAGCTCCCGCGGCACATCATACTCGCGTGTAGCAATAAGTTCATTTTCACCTTTAGTCATGTTCCTACTTCCCTTCTACTACCTTACCCAGTGCGTCCAACATGACGTTTGTACCGTGTTCCCGTACTTCCGGCGTATCGCGTCCGTCAAAGAACACACCTTGCTCCGTGAAAATCAGCTTCGTACCGCCCTCCAACTTGATAAGCTCGACCGTTGTGATCGAGACGGAGATGCGTATGCCGCCCGAATCAAGGGTGTACGTATAGACAATGCGCTGCTCTGGAACAAGCTCCTGGTAGTTGGCGTCGAAGGTAAAGATCGGACCTTCCGGCGGCCCACCGCTGCTGTACTCGCGCCCGCCGACCTGGAAATCGAAGATGTCTGGCTTCGAAAACCACTTGGCTTTGGCAATCGGGTCGGCCCATGCGTGATAAACCCTCTCCGGCGAAGCGGCATAAGTCCGCTCGACGACGAAGGTTCCATGCTTGACGAATCGTTCATTCATTGATTTTCCTCCTTATGTTTGGGAATTCCGCTCTCCTCGGCAAGAAAGTCTCCCAACAGGTCCAAATGTCGCTCCCAACTCATTTGCCGCTCAATGACCGGTTTCTCAAATCCCCTCTTCATCGCTTGCAGAAGGCTCGTGAAATCTTCAACCGTTAATTCTGCCTTGCCCTGCATAAGCTTGGATACATGTCTGAGCTGCTCCAATAGTTTCTGCTGCAGTTTAATCTGTTCTTTGATTTGGTTTATCTGCAGGTTGACGATCTCAAGCGGACTGATCTGCCCGCCAATTAAGGCCGACTTAATCTTCTCAAGCGATAAACCCAGCTCCTTAAGCGATAATATCTGGTGCAATCGCGACAAGTCCAATTCATTGTACAGTCTGTGGCCGGATTCCGTTTGTCCCGACGGAGAGAACAACCCGATTTGATCATAAAACCGCAAGGTTCGTACGGTAAGCCCCGTCAGCTTGGCGAGATCTCCGACCTTCCAATGTCTCTTCATGAACCATCTCCACTCTTTGGCGCTAGCTATGTACCGGTAGCTCTATTATAAAACATTACGTTACGTAAGGTGCAAGCGAAATCCCCTGATTTTGAACACAAGCTATTATGTCTAACGGCTAAAACTCCGCCGCGGCGCTCGTTAATGCCACTTTATAAGAAATATACGCTTGGAGTCCCCAAGCGTATATTCGAGTATTTTGAAAATTTCGCCGTCACTTATGGTACGGTTCAGCATATCATCTCTAAGGCGAAATTACTTAAGTTGTTTTTAGTCGTATCATTTCAACAACGGAATCAGCCGAGGTGCATAAGAAAAACCGCTTAACTAAGGAGGCGGCAGCGTTTCAGGCCGATTTCGCCTTTTTCGGCCAGACGAAGTTGGAGACGCCGATCAGAAAGTCGATGCCGATGACGAGCATCCATTTCGACGCTGTTTGTATCAAGACTACACCACGGGAGGCGTCCCTGCGATCCAGTGTGTTAAATACAACAGTCCCGCCCCGATCGCAAAAAAAGCGATGACATCCATTAGCACGACTTTCATATAGTGTACGGCATATTTGATATTTCCTATAACGCAAACCAAATAAAAACAACCCCGTAATTTAGTCGTCTTCTTCAAGACTAATATTTTTTCTATTAAAAGCTTTTTCCCACTCCTTCCTTTGTTTTATAGCCTTTATTTTGATTTCATTTAGTTGGTCTGTATTAATTGGAAATTGCACTCGTTTAATCTTAGTCCCATAATTTTCGGTTACTTTATATTCAATATATAAGTTAATTTCTTTTAACCAATTAATAGCTTCATTAATTTTATCCTGATTATAAGATTTAAAGTAAATTTGAAATGTAATATAAAAGGGTTCCATTGTATCAGGCTTCAAAATAATTGGAAATTCCAATTCTTTATCAATTAATGAACCATAAACTATGACTTTTTCAATAGTTAATTTTGATTTTCCTATTTCTATTTCTAATTTTTTTAATAGATAATCATCGGTAATCTGATTGATTCCGGAAGAAACTACCTTAATTGCTTCAAGAGAACCAGTCTGTAACCCAAAATTACATAAGTAAGATCTTATACTAACTTTAAACATCTGAGTTAAGTCGTTGTGTCCACCTGCAAATTCTAGTTCAATATCATCATGTAGGGGTAGTTTGATCTTTATTTCTGGGCTAGATCTCCGGAAAATCCCAAATCCAGCCATGAAAATACCCAAAACAGGAAAACAAAGCAAGACCCATAGAGGTACTTTAATTAATGTAAAATATGAAGTAAGTGCACCTACAATATCCAAGAATAATATAATTTGAAGACTTGTTTCTTTAAATATTAGTAACGAATATCTATGGAGCAATTTAATGTAATCCATCCCAGAAACTTCTCCATTTCATGTTATATTGAATTAATAATTTCGTATAACGTTCCTGTATTCACGACGTCCCAGCGCCTTAAGGTCCGGCTGCCGCTTTCGGCAGTTAGGCGGTGGGATGTGTCCGGTGAATGCGCTCCTCCGAAATGCCTCTTCCTGACCAAGGGCCGCTTGCGGCCCGCAGCGTTAAATGCGATGTTATACGAAGTTGCATCTTCTATGAACTACTCACAAAATGATTTTATGATGTTCCAAGGATTCTTTGGATAATTGGCTCTGCCGCAGCTCCAAGAATAAATAACAGTAATGTCCAAATTAATAGAAGTATATAAGAACTTTTAACAATTTCGATAATTCCAAGTAAGCCTAATCCGTAAATAGCCTTCTTTTTTGATTGTACCTTTATTGTCCCTTTTTCAAGTTCATTTAATATTCGATCAATCATTTCTACTTTCCGCATAGGTGACATTTGTAATTTAAGATAATTTCTCTGTTCAAAAGCATCAGCTTCTTCTTTACCCGTCAGAGCATCATTCGTCGAAATCTTATTAAACTTAGCCATATTCAGTAATTGCCCCGATGGTTCATGCTCAATAAATTTATAAGTATATAAGTCGCCTAATAGCTCCGACATATCAATTTTTAGGTCATCATCAATAATATTTGGTTTTCCTCCAATTATTCTGCATCTATTGGCTATTGCTTCAAATCCATAAGTTGCATTCTTCATGTTCCAATGAATCCAATAGTAAGTCTGATGTTTTTTGACAAAAGCATAAAACTCAGACAACATTTCTTTTTCTAATTTATCTACTATTTCCTGATCTATATCTGATGACAAGGTGATTTTATTGAATTGAGCTTGGAGATGTATGGAAAAAGCTTTGGTTTCCCCGCTCCACCTATTCTTAACACAAATACTAGTTACCCTCGGTGTTCTACCATTAGTATTAAAAAATGATTCACAAGAATAATGAATAACAATAGTTTTATTACGACTGCCTTTTAGCATTTTTAATTTCTCTAATCCACGATTTCTTTCATCTATTCTATAAGAACGAATTAGGTGCATTAGTTCCTCCGGATTTAGTCTGTTTATACTACATTGAAGATACTACCAGATTTTTTAATATTTTTAATGCAATTGAGTATAACGTTCTTTATTCACGACGTCCAACTCCCTTATGCCCGAAGGGCGGCCGCGATGCGGTTAGGGAGTTGGATATGTCCGGCTGATTCCGCTTCCCTGTATCTGAGTTACTCCTGTCGAATCCACTTCAACTTCTGCCCGGACCGAGGGGCATCGCCCCGATGCGTGAATATGGTGTTAGATGCTGTCACAGCCTTCCCGAAAAACATTACAAATCTATAAATTAATAAATTCATGAACAATTAAAGGTAGATATGCTTCATCTTCATTTTCATACACTCGAACGCCAAGATTTGCTGATAGATAGATTTCAAATGATTCTTCCTTATTAGGAAAATTAATTTGAAATGGATAATTAAATAATGCATTAATAACTAAGTCACGCTTGTCTAGTGGTACCTGATTAACTAAATCATTAATCAAATTTCTATGAAAATCAAACGAGGCAATACAATCAGTCTCAAATTCTATGCTGGTTGTCAGTGTATAATAGTCCTCATTCATTTTAGATAAGGAATTAATCCATGCGCCAAGGAAATGCAGATTATGCTCTAAAGTCACCCCTGATTTAAGTATTCTTAAACCAAAATCAGGTTTAAAATCAAAAATATAAGGTTTTGTTAGAGCCATAGGACTTAGTATTCTAAATAATTCATCCAACTTCTCCTCAAGCTCCACAACTAATATATCAAGAATTGGTTCGTGTTTATTTATATCGAAGACAACAAAGTTTATACCATTACATAGTGCATATAAGGATGTCTGTATCTCTCGATGTATTGCGTAACTATAAGCTTGTTCTGTATTCTTACCTTTATGAATATTTTCAGATGGAGCTTTTGCATCAAGAACGAATTTGTTCATACCGTCGATTTGGATTAAATAGTCAGGAATCATCTTTATGTGTTCTTTTTTTGTCCCAAAATATATATAGGGATGATCCAAAGTTTTGCTCCGAATTATCATTTTACTCCCAAATGCCGAGTACCCCAATGCTTTAAGGATTGGAGTTATTATTTCTTCCCGTACGCTATCTTCTTTGAATAAAGGACTATTAATTATAGCCGGATCTAATTTATTATCAAAAATAGTCACATTGTATGCTCCTTAGCTATTTGATTTTGCTGTGATTTCATCTAACGTTGTTGTATTCACGAACCCGAGAACCTTAAGGCACGTAGTGCCGGGTGCGCTTGCGCACTTAGGTTCGCAGTGTTGTCTGCCTGATCCGCTTCTTCGAAATGCCTCGAGCAGACCAAGGGCCGAATGGCCCGCAGCGTGAATACGGTGTTATCAGAAGTCGTTGCCATCTCTGAGTTACTTACAAACTATTGTTTGAAAACTCTTGCGCAGGTCCTTTATTATCTTTCCTTCTTGTTTCTATGTAGTGATCAATTGTATAATCCTTAATGACTTTTTCTCCAAAACATCTGTGCAGGTATATTCCAATGGAATTCACTTACTTTCCATTTCCCGATATATAAATTAAATGCCATTATCGCTGCTTCCATACCAATATTCTTTCTTCTGAATTTCCTTAAGATAAAAAAATGGTTTAAATAGTTATTCCTGATAACGTCTCATTCACGAACTTCGCGAACAAGCCAAATTCAGCAATATTTATGAATTCCAAAGTGCCGCTCACTATCTTTATAATAACACGGGATTGGAAGATTGTGGTCATTATAATAGTACCAAAGAACTAAAAGCCACTAAAACAAAATGTTTTAGTGGCTCTTAGTCAGGCTATTCCATGGGTCCTTCAGGCTTCACGGGTAAGGTTCTCCGCGCTATCTGTAACGGCAAGTTTTTGAAGAAAGCCATCCTGTCGGATGGCTTTTCTAATTGCATCTTATCGAATATCTAATAACGTGTCTGCTCAATCCCCACTGATTTCTGTAAGATGTCAATATTTTCCTGAAGAAATGACTGATTTTTTTCGACACCTCTGTTTTTGCACCAAACAACTGCACTGAAAGCATCGTAAAGATCATAGAATGGTAACACTGTCTCCAGATTCACCATAGGGCGAATTGTTCGATACCCATTAATGTACGGTTGCTTTGTTCTCGGGTTTACTCCCCAAATATATCGATTGATTTTTGTAAAGTCTATTTCAGAGGATCCACCACGGGCACTCTCGAAATCAATAATGCCAGTGACCTTGTTATCATTTACCAATATATTACCAGGTCTAAAATCCATATGAACAATGCATGGCCCGTCAGGTTCTGGTAAAGCTGAAAATACGCCATCAAAGTGAAGAATACATCTTTCATACAGCTCTGGATCGAGAATCTCTTTGCAAGGCTCTTTCCACTTTTCAAAATTACCTTCGATATGTAGTCTCCAATTATTTTGGTCAAGAATCTTAAATCCATCAGTCACATGGTAACCGTAACCTGGAGTTTTAACCTCATGAAGCATCGCATGAAACACGCCAATTTGAAAAGATAGTTTCTCATCAATATCTTCTGTACAAGGTATGCCTTGAATCGCCGAAAGAAGCAATGCTCCAGTAGTAATTTCATCCCCATCCCAAAAATCCAATACTTTAGGAACAGGTATCACGTCCTTCAATGTTTCAAGCATCTGAAATTCACGATATAGTTTATCCTTGTTAAATGGAATTTTTACATACACTTTTTCTCCGTTAGCGAGAGTAAGTTTGTATACATCAGAACTAAATGACTCTGGAACATCTTCTACATTCAAGACGTTCAGCTTTAACTTTTCAATAACGTTTAGAATGGAACTCATAAAGTACCTCCTCGTTTTGGATTGCAAAACGATAATCCCGATTAAAAAACTTTGACTTTCTCGGGATCTCTTGGCATTCCCTGGAATTAACCGAATTAATCCCAATCTCTTACATATATCATATTCTTGATCCAGAGCCAAGACCCCTACCGCATCGTTTTGTGACCTCAAAAAGCTCGCAGAAGCCCGTTTGCGCCGACTTTGCCACCTAGCGTGGCCTATCCCAAACCCTTGCCCGGCAATGCCCCTTTCCAAGCCCGCTGCGAGATTTTCCGAAAAAACTTGCCGTCACTTGTGGTACGGTTCACCGTAACATCTATTAGGCGAACTAGATTTTTTCATGCATTTGGCCGCATAAACAAAATAAGGTCGCCAATTAGCGACCAAGCTACCGAGAAATGTATAACGGGAATTCTAGCGCCCCATAACCCAGACATCGTTTAATCCAGCGGAATCTCTACGACCTTGCCATACGTCTTCCTATAATGTATCCCTTGAATTCGCAAATACTCCGGCTGCCCGGTCGAATCGAATAATAGTGTGTGTTCCTTGAGAATTCGACCGTCCTCCCATTTGTGTTTATTCCCCATGTAAGCCAGAGCAAGCCGGTAAAAAGCATCCTTCTCAGCCAGAATTAGTTAAGCAGCGCTTCTTTGTTCCCATTACATGACCCGCCGTTCAAAGCTGCAACTTGAGCTCCGGAAGACCATGCCGAGCCCGTCTCCTAAAATGGTGGAGAGATATCTAAAAAATTCAAAGAGCGGATTCGTCACCGCTCCTCTAAAATATTATTCTGCAATCGGCCTTATCGTAGCTGTATTTTGTGGAGTCGCTTCGTTAGTCATTGGGGTGGCAGGAGATGATAGTGGTTTCCTTGAAAATGGCTCAACGCGGCAACGTACAACTGTGCAATACCATGATTCGCCGCTTTCACCAAATCAATTTTTATACACGGGAGCAGTCGGAATTTGGCGTTCCAGAAAATCCAACGCCGTATGCAACCCTGTTTCCGCCTTGATCCGTTTCGAGATTTCAGTTGCTCTTTGGCGCACATCGGGAGCTTGAAGCTTGCGAATTGATTGGAGGAGCTTTTCCTTTGTCAGACCTGGGAATGGAATGTGCTCCCCTATGCCTAGCTCGGCAACACGCTCCCCCCAGAATGGTTGATCCGCATAAGTGGAGCAGATGATCGAAGGCGTACCGCTTTCCGCAGCAGTATGCGTCGTGCCAGCTCCTCCGTGGTGTACAATCAAACTACATTGCGGAAATAAAAGCTCATGATTTGCCGAATTAATCATACGAATGGAGTCAGGAAGTTGATTTACTCCCGAATCCATTGCCGACCAACCCGATACAATGATAGCTCTGGATTGAAGAGTTCGAGAAATCTCAGTCACCATCTGAATCATCTTCTGCGGCTCTAGCACAGGCAAACTGCCGAATCCGAAATAGATCGGAGGAGGGCCTGCATCCAGCCAAGCCGTCAGTTCGTAGGGTAATGCAGCTTTCTCTTGCTCTGGCACATGCTGAGCGGGGATTTTCCATTGACCCGTAACGATGACTGTATCTCTCCAGTCGCTTGGTTTGGGGACAAGCGCCGCGCTGATCGCTTGCATGACAGGAATCTCTTGATGCTCCAATTTATTATAAAGAGTTCCTCTTAGAGGTTTAAGCCCCCCCAACTTGACTCTCCATTCATTCATATCTTCACGAAGACCCTTCTCATATATGCTATTCACGAGCCGATAGGAGGCCTTATTTAGAAAACCGAATGGCAACTTTTTAGTTCGTGCGAGGAAATGGGGGAATGCGCTTGTTGCAGGCGAGATTGGAAAAAGATTCGCAATCATCAGTGGCTTGTTTAGCTTCTCAGACAGCATACATGCGTAATAGACCTGCAGCGGATGGGCGATAATCAAGTCGCAATCCTTGCATGCGGCTGCGATATCCTTTTCAAGTGCGAAGCGGCGTTCATGTGTAATTTTGGCCATTTGCTTCAAAAACTGTTTGGAATCGCCAGATGCCATCCACCGGCGTCCCTCCTCGGAATCTAGCACCTGCTGAGAGTTTAACCCGACCGAAACGTAGGGTCTCTTGTAGGTTTCCGTGACGTAATGATAAAAATTTTCGGGCCCCGCCAAAGTTACCATGTGCCCACGTTCTTCTAGTCCATACGTCAGTGCAAGGAACGGTCTAACGTCTCCGAAAGTTCCCATCGTTAACAATGTAATTTTCACGAAGTATATTCCCCCAAAGTTCATTTCCGATTATATTTTAAATGATATCAATTTTTTGAGCGTAAAAGGTCTCATTATCGTCTCATTTTTCAATATTCGCAGGCCGCCAGATTGAAGGAGTCACGAAATGGATACCGAAAATATATGGTGGGGAGGACGAACGATGGAGAAACTTATAGAAAAGCTCGCCAACGAACGCAATCGACTTTTCGTTGGGCGGAGTGCAGAGTTGGAAACGATCCACCAGTGGATCCGAAGCTTGAATACGCCGACCCAAGTTTTGTTTTTATCTGGAATTGGCGGAATTGGGAAAACCTCGTTCATGATGAGGGCTCTCGACTTGGCCATGCTAGAGAACAATCGCACGATGTGGATCGATGGCCGAGTTTGTGCAGAAACACCGACAGGCTTCATGGAAGCTTTGTTTGACCATATGAAAACCGTTGAAGGGCTGCCCTTTCAGCACGAAACTTCGCTGCATAATCTCATTTCTGAGATTTCCAAAGGTCGAACGATGCTATGCGTAGACAATTATGACGCCGTTCTGAAGATCGATGGATGGTTGCGAGAAGTTTTTCTCCCCCGGCTACCCTCGACCGGATTACTGATTATTTTTGTGGCGCGCCAAAACTTATCCGAGTCTTGGCAGCATGACCTTGCTTGGCGGAACAGAGTCTCACATATGGAACTACAGCCTTTAAATAGACAAGAAGTGACGCAATATGGCTTTCGCACCGGAATCAAAAAGTCAGTAGATATCGAAAGGATTCATAACGAATCGCAGGGATTGCCGCTCGCCTTAGCGCTCACCTCCGAAAAACTTAATCTCATTGGTGAGGAAGCTTGGCCGATTTCTCTACGCATATCGGCCGAGCTTTTGCGCGAAGTGGTTTCGCCGGACTTACAGGAGACACTCGATCTGCTTAGTATTCTGCCTCAAGCGACACTGAAGCAGATTGGTCGATTGGTCCGTTCACCATTAAATGCTGGTATGCTGCATCAGTTAAGCCGCATATCCTTCGTGCGTCCTACAACTTATGGGTTCGCCTTACACGATGTGGCGCGCCACTACTTAATGGAAGACTTCATGCGCCGTGAGCCGGAACGGTTACGCAACTTTCGTACGCATATCATTCGCGAACTCGTTCGAGAACTTAAATCAAGCGATGCTCATGATCGAAGCAAGCTTATTTCCATCCTTCTCTCCACCTGCCGAGACGCATTCCAACTCGATTCTGTGTCTGTATTTGCCCGTGATCCCGAGAAGATGCAGATGGAGTCCTTTCATCAGCGAGACTTGCCTTATTTGAAGCGAATCATGCAAGAACAAGCCTCCTATGCCGTATCGATCAAGTTGGATCTCGTCGTACTACAAGAGATGGCTGAGCAATTCCCGGAGTGTATCCGTGTGTTTCGCTCCAAGGATGGCACTCCCCTGGCATTTGTGGCAGGATTCTATCTTTACAAGAATACGGCCCTTTTTCACGAAAAGCACTTTCCGGAAGTGCTAGAGAAAGCCTTCCCGAATGAAATCGAGACGATGCGTACTCAAGCGATCGAACAAGCGGATACCTTTTACCATTTACTTGCCGCCGCATCAGAAAATGATGCCGAGTACCGGTTTCAGCAGCTCATCGGCATTATTTTGGCAGATTCGCTTATCGTTCGCTCTGCAGGTTTACGGCTCGTCATGATAAATACGTATGAAGGAATTACGGCCATTCTTCTACGCCTAGGGTACAGAATGAGAACCTTAGTAGGACTTTCCGATGGCCATCCGTTCCGACATGCAACCATCCGCGAACTGGACTGGCAAGCTTCGGATTTCGCAGCCCGGATTCTTGAACTATTTGAATTCGAACATAGGGATGACAAGAACTCCTCTCCAAAAAAAATATCCGATAAATCGATTATTTCGGCCCTTCCGTTAGTAAAAGACCTAAACCGGCTGACACACACCGATCTTGCAAACGTCCTTGGGTTAACCGGTACGGAGTTGCAGCACTCGATTCATCAATTGCTATGGGGTGATCCTGTTTATCCCCTTGATCAACGGATGCAGTTAACATTACGGCAAATGAGTGAAGCGGCACATCTGACTGCTGAAGACGCTTCCGATCGACTACATGTAAGCAGAGCCACCTATTTTCGAATCCGCAGAGACGCTTTGAGAGTATTGAGAGAATTGCTTTTACGTGGATAATATTGGAGATTGCTTCTCTTCAGCGATTAAAAAACCTTGGGCCCCAGCGGTGCCGCTTACCTGATCTTTATATCGCTGAATCATTTGGTTAAGTGCTTGTTCGTCAAGCAACAGGAGCATAAGAAAAAAGCGGAGAAAAAAGCCGGGCCTTGAAACTGCCGCTGTTACCCTGCTTATGAAATCCACCCGCGTTCATGCGCTTTTTCAGTCGCCTGCTGCCTGGTCTCTACCTCCAGCTTTTGAATGGCAATAGACAAATAGTTCCGAACTGTTCCATCCGTTAGAAATAATTGCTTAGCTATTTCCTTTGTCGATAGTCCGAGCTTGGATAATCGCAATACAGCCGTTTCCCGTTCGGTCAGCGGATTTTGTTCCTTCAGGAAAAGAACCGCTGCCAAGTCGGTGCTAATCACTCGCTCACCAGCCATCACCTTGCGTATGGAATGGATTAGGAATTCAATCGGTTCATCTTTTAACAAGTATCCTTCCACCTTCAATTCCATTGCTTTTTGCAAAAAACCTGGACGAGCGAATGTGGTTAGGATGATAATTTTCGAGGAACGTCCTTCTTGCCTGAGTCTCTCACCAATTTCAAGTCCTGATAGATAAGGAATCTCGATGTCAAGCAAGCACACGTCCGGCTCATAATGCTCAACAGCTTCCCATGCCGCCTGCCCATTCTCTGCTTCCGCCACGACCTTAATGTCCTCCTCCATGGATAATAAAGCCGATAACGTCCCACGAAGCAATTTTTGATCTTCTGCAATGACCACACGTATCACCTTGCTACCCCCTCCCGTTGCTAATCAGGGGAACCTTAAACGTAATGACCGTTCCTCTGTCCGGGCTTGCCGTTATATGAGTATCTCCCTGTAGCATAGCCATTCTTTCCTTCATCGACTGCAAACCGATCCCTTCTCCTTGTCTCAAGCCGCCATTTCCGTTATCACTCACTTGAATACAGTAATATTCAGACTCTATGTTTTGTGTAATCGTACACTGATTGGCTTCGCTATGTTTAATAATATTGGTAATGGCTTCTCTAACGGAAAGTGCCACCATCGTTTCGGCAACGTTGGATAGGGGATTCATGGAAATGGAACCATCATCCTTCGTAACTAATTCAATTCCAGCTTTTTGTAAAATATCCTTTGATAGCTCCAGTTCTCCCTTAAGAGAAACAAATTTCATGTCGGTGACAAGCTCCCTTACCTGCTTTAATGCATACCTTGAGGTGTTCAAAATATCATGCAGCTCATGCTTCGCCTTTTCCGGATTCTTCTCTACCAATCTTATCGTTAACTCACTTTTCAGTTTTATCATCATTAGCGTCTGGCCGAGCGTGTCGTGAAGATCCCTGGCAATCCGGTTTCGTTCCTCTTCTTGAATATACCGTTCAAGCTGGGCATTGGCGATAGCCAGCTTTTCTTTCAAGATATTCGCCTTTTCTCTCGTATGAACAACGATGGGCGTTGCCAATTGGGCAATCATAATTGGGAAATACATCGTTGAAACAAACGCAAATGGGCTACCCTCAGTTATCCAACCATTTAGAATATACATAGCCACGATTCCAGCCATTCCAGTGATCATAACTGCCTTCCGATTGGCTCTTCCAAGCAAATCAGCAAACACAAATCCGTACATCATGATCCAACTATCGACGTAAATCGTAAGCGCCACAAGCAGTGAGCTCCCTGCGAGACTAGCCATGAGCAGACGCCAGTCCCGATACCACAATCCAGCATAATGGGAAAAGATCAACAACAGGATGACTATGACCTTCAGGGCTAGATGGACGAAGCCATTTACAATGAAAACTTGATAAATTAAAAAGGTAATCGCAAAAACATCAATAATAAAATATTTTTCGATCTGATCTTCGGGATACAATTTTTTCAGCATCATTCATACACACCTTATCCGTTCACCAATCAGTCTATGGTTTTCCTATGAGACCTGAAGTGAATCTTCGCGCTGATTCCATTGGACCGTACTTGAACCGCTTAAGCCATATGGAAGCAAAGATCATTTGAAAACAACATATCGCCATCCATATCAATACAATGGTTACCGAATTCACCTTGCCGCCTAATCCGAAGCCCCATCCATAAAATATGACTGCAGAAATGACATTTTGCATCACATAGCAGCTGAGTGACATTTTGCCTACCTGTTCGAGTTTGCTCCACAGCCAAAGCTTCTCATTTGCTTCTACCAGCTTAGCGATTAACCCGATATAGAAGAGAGATAGGATCGGCGCAAATAAATAGCGTACCGGCAAATCAAAGTAGCCGCCCGGCACAAAAATAAGCAAATTAAGCGGAATGCCCACGCATAATCCGATGTGAAGAAGCTTTTTCCGTTTCTTCTCGCCATTCTCATCAGAGGCAAAAAAACCAGACCTCATCATACGTATGCCTAGCAGAAACAGAAAAATGTTCATTGGAATTACAAATAAAGCCTCTAACCGCAGCATGACAAAATGGGTAAGCCGGTAACCTACCTGCTGAAACCAACTGCCGTCCTTATATAATAACACTGTTTCTTTCATATCGCCTAAGGACATATGAGCGCCTATTACGGCGAGATAGATTCCGAAACACAAAATAAGTAGCATAATGGCCCCATGCAGTCCGCCAATGATCATCATCGCTCTGCGAATGGCACTGTCTCCGCCTTTTATAATAAAAGCAGTGATGATTGCCGTAATGCCATAGCTCATCAAAATATCATATTCCATAACTAATGTGTAATGGATAAAGCCCTCCACCATAAGAATAATAGATGTCCCTATATAAACCCCAGGCCATGCTGTCCCTCTTCTTAATGCCTGCTGGTACTTCATCGCAAGTCCGACCCCGAACATAATTGTGAGCAAGCCAAGCAGCTTTCCATTGACCAAGAACAAAACAAAAACTCTTACATATTGTTGAAAGGAAGCCCACCACTCGTATTGGTTAAAGGTGAATACATAATTCAAGTCTCCCATGTGAGCAAAGATCCAAATATTCGTTCCAAGCGTTCCCAAAATGGCAAAGCCCCTTAAAATATCCAACAAACGTAATCTGCTGCCATTCCCATTCATAACATCCATCATCCTTCCGTTCCGTTCGTATCTTTATCTTAGCTCTGAACGGAAACAGGCGATATTCACAGCAGTCATCCACTTGATATGACACTGTCATACCAAATGCTTGGTTGAATGTTTATCGATCATCTTCTCCAATAATAATTCATCATTATTCTCATTGAATGAATACGTTATTCTATAAAAATACTTGGAAATGACAAAACCCCCTTCTAGTGAGAAGAGGAAGCTGTCGGTTAAAGCCATTAAAACCACAGTGATGTCATTTTATAAATCCATATTTAATGAGGATGTTTCGCCCTACTTATGATACGGTTCTCCTCTTTGTGCTAAGGCAATACTGTCACATCTCATCTGTTCATTGCGAACCATCAATATTAGACACTCCACATGTATCTAGTGATTTACCTTAGGCACCCATTTGCAGATATAGCACTTTTGCTTCTACATTCAATTCAATTTTTTGCTTTACCACTACTTGTGATACGGTTCTCCGCGCTATCTGTAACGGCAAGTTTTTGAAGAAAGCCATCCTGTCGGATGGCTTTTCTAATTACATCTTATCGAACATCTAATAACGTGTCTGCTCAATCCCCACTGATTTCTGTAAGACGGAAATATTTTCCTGAAGAAAAGACTGATTTTTTTCGACACCTCTGTCGACATTCGGAGCTATTGAAGCCATACCTAAAGGTAAACGTATATTTTTTAGAAATACGATCAAAGATAATAGGTGGTTTGGATTTATCTACCAGGATTTAAGAAAGAAGGATCTAGAACAACGCGCGTTAGAGCTAAAAAAAATAATAGAGGAACTTCAAGCGCTTTAACTGGTAATCATTCAATAGGTTGTATATTACCCAGTATTACTTTCGTTGAAATAATTTGAACGCTTCGACCCCCCTTCCCTTCACCTCAACAGCTCGCACGAGCCCGCCTGCGCGGCGATCTTCCCCCAGGGTGGCCCATCCCCCCCCTGCCCCTCGGGGGCGACTTTCCGCGCCCAGCAAGCGGTTAATGCGAAAAATTTCGCCTCATTTATGATACGGTTCAGCTTAACGGAGCTATCGGCGAAAAATACCAAAGGAGCCGTCGCGGCCAGCTCCTGTTGTTGTTTTTCAGATGGTTGATTTCTGTTTTATGCTAAAAACCATTATGATTTGAAGTAAGTCATCCCTTATGACTATTGTGCTGGATATAGTCTAAAATAAGAGACGTCACGCTACATATCTTCTGTCCATACTGCGGCTCAAACAAGATATGCAAGCTAGCTTCTTGCCTCTGAGACTGGAAAAGCATATTCTGGCTCATAAAAGCACATCGGCATATATATAATATCCGGGATTACTTGTTCCATGGCCTTCCTTTTCTTGATTGAATAAAACACTTTGTTATTCATATAAAACTAATATAGAGACAATTAGAACACTATTCCCTGTCTCTTATCAGATAACAATTTAGTGGGTAGGATCATAATTAGTAAAAGATAGTGGCTAAATATGGTATTCAGGTGATACCTCAGTATATTTGAAATGCCTTGGATGAATCAATTTCATTGTCTCAATATTTAAAATGAAATGGTCAATCGTCTCATATTTCAACAGCGGTCGACCGTTAAAACTGAGAATATCTTTAGACGGTTGATAAATTGCGTAAGGTCTCACATTTAAATGTTTAAATACTTTTAAAACTTGTGGAAGGCCGCCGATGTGTACAAAGGAACCATCTTCCAACATATCCCTTATAACTTCCAGTGGCTCCATATCAAAACCACCACTATTTAATTTATTCCTTTCTCTAAGAAGGTTTGTTAATTTCTCATAGTATTCCTGGCGATAATCACCAATGAAAAGAAGTTGTTTATCCTGATGACCGCCTTCCCAATGCTGTGCTGGAATATAATTAAACCCTCTAATTCCCGGATTATACTTCAACAGCCATAATAGGAACTCTCCACGTTTCCAACAATAACCACCAAAAATTAGTGAAAGCTCAGGATTACCATATCCTACTGGTGCATCTTCGTGCATAGAAACCATGTTATTTAAAATTCTAAGTAAATGGCCACGAACTTCTTCAAGGGCCATAGCCCTGGTAACTGCTCTTATGTGATTTTCCACCGATGCTATTGATTGGAGAATGAATGGATAGGCATACGCTGTATCTCCAGCAAAACACAAAACACAATCCATTCTAGGAAGGGGAAATAACTTTGGGCAACAATCCCAACTTCCAGCAAATCGCACCCTACTATCTGAAGCAAAAACTAATTCCTGTTCACCGTTAGTTCTAGTTCTTACCCAACCCAAAGAAATTGTCATATCATAATAACACATCACTTTTATTAGATTTATGAATCCAATGTATACCCCTATTAAATTCATCCTTTTTCGACTCAGCTTAACTGAGCCATCGTAATGCGCAAGAAGCTGCCGCGGTATGCTCCTTTCCACAGGATTTATTATCAATACCTTCTACGAGTCTCTTCCCAAGTCGAGAACAAAAATTCAGCCATTGACCCAGCAAGATTTACAGCAAGTTGCGCATGCCTATTTGTTGGAGCGGGTGTATTATAGCTTCTCCCATGTGCATCACTTAGTTTGTTTCGAAGAGACCCTATGCCAAGAACAACTGATGTGCAACCTCCAAGCATTTGTTTAAAAATAGACTCGTGCTGGCTATCTGGGGCCAAATCTAATACGGACTGCACAGCTTTGTACAGTTGATGAATATCCGATTTATCATCATATGTTATTCCCTCATGATCCAATATAAACTTACTAACAATTTCTAGTAGAGTGCGCGCAATTGTGATTGCACCTTCCGGGTCTGTACTTCTTCTCTCTAATGCCTTGGTCCATGCTTCTTGAATATATTTTGCATTTACATTCTTGTAGAAAGCACTACCAATACTATCATCGGACGGGGAAGTATTTCTCTCCGAGGTAACCTCTGTTGAACCTTCGTTTGCTGCAATTCTACAATACGCAACAGCCATAAGTGGCGTTACATTATCCAACAAACTATGGATTTCTTGAACACCCAATCCTTTTTTAGCCAAATTGACTCCAAAACGATGACGAAATTCGTTGCAATTAAATTTATAAACTTCCCTTTGTTCATTTTTTATTGAACATCCTTCCGCAAACTTTTGCAAATTCCTGTAAAGGTTTATTCTCAATATCGGTTTCCCTTTTGATTTTCCCTCTAGTGTTAAAAACAGCAACTTCTCTGGATTTAATTCTTCAGGAAATAATTTTTGAATTAATTGCTGGTGTCCAATAATCTCTGTAACCAACTCATCATCATGTATTGGAATAGTGTGTATGCCTTTATCCTTTTTCTCTCTTTTAATCAAATGCCTGTCATCATTTTTAACAAGCGCATCAATTTTTAATGTCAGTACTTCATTTGCTTTAAAACCAGTAACCTCTAACAATCGAACAATTAGCCGATAGTTTGCGTTAAGAGTTTCAATATTCTCAAGAACCTGCTTCCATACGTAATCGCTCAAATATTTATAGTCATGAATATCCTTTGGTTTAATCTTAGGACGATCCTCTTGATAGATTAAGTTGCGGATTGGTTTATGTGGGGCCTCACTCCATTCGTGCATTTGAATAAAATACAAAAAATTTTCTAATGTGCTTATATATCTCCAAATACTGTCATCTGTCATCAATGTCCCTTGTTGGGAATTAAGACCACCCAATGGTTGATTACGAATATATCTAATATATTGTTCAATATCTTTTCGATTTAAGTGGTTTAAATGGTTCCAATAGGGATATTTAATCACTATAAATTTAAAAAATGGGGTTAACCCTAGAACATCGCGGTTAGAGGTTGTAAATGTTACAGAATCATACTCAAGTAATCTCTGCTTCACATATCTCTTTACAATTTTTCTAAATGCGAGTTCAATTTTTTCAAATGATATGTAATATTCTGCAGTCGTTTTATTGTAGGGGATCCCAAGATTACGAACATCCCATTTATCTTTTTCAATTTCTTCTCGAAGTTGATTTAAGTTAACTTTACGAGAATTTTCACCAAACTCATTCATTTGTGCCATTATTTTGTTAACTTTCACATCTTTACCTCACCATTATCAAAATCATGCTATAAATTTGAGTATTAAATGACACTTTTATAAATATATTACTAGGATATCAAACTCACATTCGTATTGGAATATACTGTATAAAATAATGTATCTAAGCTACGTTACAGCATTCATTTCTTTTACCTAACAGGTCAGTGGAGAAACTTGTACATTTGTATACCGCCCGGCGGCGTTCCGGGCTTCAAAGAGGCTTGCGTTTTGCAGTTCAGCTCTGCAACGTAGAGCTTACCGAATTAATGCCAGAAACCAAGAGAACTGAAGCAGCAGGGCAAGTTCTTCATAACCCCCTCCTAATCGTTCACCGAAGTCAAGTTTGTAATTAGTCCCGCTCCTCCTCTATGCTTTACTCGAATCAGAACATTTACAATATGGGGGAATAACTAATGGAATGGGATGAATTACGGAGCCGCTTCGATAGGCTCTATGGCACTCAAGCATCTGATGCTGGTTTAACCGGGGAATCGATAGACGCTTATCAAGCTGAGTTGCTCAAGCTGTATGATCGCAGGGCTGGAATAAGTACGGAAGTCTCCTTAATTGGTGATTCCGTGTGAGCAGCGTATATTCAGAACGGGTGTACGGTTTCCTACCTAAATGAATCCAGATAAACCAAAACCACCAATAACCGAAATGGCGTTGGTGGTTTTTCGTTTTTAATCGTTCTTAAACGCTTGAGCCAGCTCTTTATTGATCCGCTTTATGCTCTCAATCTTACTGCTATCCAGATTGCTTATCATGGCAATGAACTCGTCAGTTGCTTGCCGCCTCGCTACTTCGTCTTTATTCTTAACGGCGTCATGACGAAATAAATCGGCAGCATCGACTTGTAGAGCTGCATGTATTTTCTCCAAAGTATCTATGGTGAAGTTCCGTTCTCCCCGCTCCACTGCACCGATATACGCATCATCTAAGCTGGAAAGCTCAGCAAGTTGAAGCTGGGTAAGCCCTTTGGACTTTCTGATCGTTCTTATTCGTTCACTGACTATATTACGCAAACCCTGCATACTACCACCTCACTAATTACAGAGTAGAGTGTTGGGCATACAATATGCAGGGTTGTATAGGCACTACAGTTTGTTGAATAAACTCCGTATACGTAGTATATTAACTCTGATTGGCTTTTGATAAGTAGCTTGCAGATGCTAAATCAGATAAGCGTATTGCTACTACCTATCGATGGATTGAGCTAACTTTATCAGGCGTCGCCAGCATAACTCAGGGGATATGGAGGGATAGTCTCTGGGCATGAAATCATGAAAACACTTTCATTACTGCTCACCTTAACGATTATGGGGTGAGCTTTTCTTTTTATGGGAGCAGCGTGCAGAAAGTATATCACTCACACTGCGAGTATGACGCGCTGGCTGTTAAACTTCAAAAACCTTTAATCCGCACCTGAATCGTTATATTACATTTATACAGCTTAACGATACGAGGTGAGCATGATGAGCAACAAGCAAGACCGACTCAAAGACGGTACGAACAAATTCATGCCCGGAAAGGTAGCGGCACTGGTGAAATGGAATAACAAGCCGCATCTGGACAAGATGATTGACGACAGTACACCTGTGAAGGAATTGGTGGCATGGTGTAATGATAACGGCTTCCCGATCAGCGTTCCCACCATGTACTCCTATATCAAGCAAAGACGGGAATCCGTGGTGAACGACCTCACCAAAGAGCTGCTTCAACCAAAGAATGATACTGATTCGCTCAAGAAGGCGCTGGAAGAAGGTAAGAGAAAAAGGCAATGCACAGTTTAAAGAGAACCGCGCTAAAGAACGTACGGAGGTTAAGGCCACGCTGGAAAAGGAGCTTTCAGATCAAAACAGCCCCAAGCGCATTCGGCACGATATGGAGCTGCTGGACGAAGTAATTCAAAAGGGTTTCGACACGTTGAGCAAGATGGAAGTGATCAGTCCCGTCACCGCTATCAAGTCGATTGAGATGAAGCACAAGCTTTCCAATGGATCGACTGGCGGTTATACGCATTATGGGTTGGAGGAAATCAAGCTCAGAGAAGCTGGGCGAGAACAGGCTATCACAGCGGCCATCCTTGAGTTCATCCCGGTGGAGCAGCATGATGCTGTGATTCAGCGTATGGAGGATGTAACGCGGGCTTACTACGAATCGTTGGGGCTTGGCGAGGCGTACCGGCAGATGGAGGCCATGAATTGATTGAGCATGCCAATGGACCAATACAATTTCAACAACGGTGGTGAAGACAAGATGGAACAGATGTATGTGAGTCAGACGGTAAAGCGAATACAGAAGCGGCTGAGCCATAGTGATAACGGAGCGGCTTTCAAAGAATTGATTAAGGAAGCCGTCACCGTTGGCGTTGATCAGTTCTTACGGCATCTCCAGTTGGGGAGAACACAAGTGAATACGGTGTCTGACTTCGAAAAAATGGTCAAGCTTGGGCTTCTTATGTATGGGGAGCCTACCGAGCGATCAGAAGTCACGACCGATATCAGGATGCATGAGACGCAATGGGAATCAATTAGAAGCACGCCAGAGTTTGAAGTAATTAAAAACAGATTGGCTGAACAAATGAATAGGGAAAATGAGGAGTACTAGCAGGAACCGATGGGAAAACGCCCTGTGATAGACGTTCTCCTCTGCGTTGGCTTGGTGGAGTGTGTGTGGTGCTGTAATTGAGCTTATCGAGACGGCGACGCGGGAATATTACGAATCCATCGGTCTAGGTGAAGCCTATGCGCAGCAAGTGGCAAGAGAGGCAATGGAAGATCATGGGTGACGAAAAGGAGAACGCTTGTGTTGGACGTTCTCCTTTGGTTTGGCTTGGTGGAGCGCTTATCTAACACGTGTTCTCTGCAACACTTCGGTTCGAACTGGTGAATAAATGTCAATCTCTGCCGAATGTTCCACTATTAAAGATATACAGTAATTTTGAGTGTAGGTTAAATCTGAAATCCATTTATTAAGGCATCTTACAACAAGCGTTATAGGTGCTGCCATTTGTGCGGTTTTAAACTGGCGTATTGCTTTTTGGTGGCATCCTTTGTTTCTAATATTGACACCTGGTTTTAAACCAATCTCATAGGGCTTTAATGCGGTAGGGGTAGTGTCTTCTTCGTCAGCTTCCTCAACATCTTGAACAGCATAGTGCGCTATTATCTCGTCAGGAATAACGGTATGAAACAACTTAAATTCCATTTGTGCCCCTAAATAGCTGTCACCTCGTGTAGCTCTCACAATAGGGTCAAATGTAAGCACTGCTGAAATCTTTTTTGTTCCTTTGGTTTCAAAGAAGGTACTTGGTAGATTCACAGAATACGTCTTCACTTTATTCAAGCCAATTATACCCTCATCCATTAAAACAATTCTGTTATCTAATGAATAAATAGCTTTTTCCACGTTGGGAATTCCGTATCCTGTCATTTGCCATTGTGCTTTTTCCTGTTTGGTCGCGGTGTATCCCAAATTTGCAGAAGGCGCAAGCTCTGTTGATTGAAGTAATAGGTTCTTAATATAATTCGCTGATTTATCAGGGAAGCTGTTAGCAATCTGCCCTAGTAAATTTGATACTTTAGGTGCAGAAAAACTTGTCCCAGTATCAAAGCTGAATAAAGCCTCGGTTGGATTATTAGATAAAAGGGCAATTTTACCTCCAATATTTTCAATTACACGGTTATAGTTTTCTCTTAAGATAAGATTGCCACCATACTCCACGATTTCAGGTTTCATCATTCCATTAATTCCGAACCCTGTTCTACTAAAAGGAGATGGTTGTCCAACATCTGCAATGGTATGCCAAATATCTTGACCTGGCCTAGGCTCCATTGCTCTGATAGAAGTAGCGATAGATCCAACGGTGAGTGAGAGTGCCGAAGTAGCTGGATTAATAATTTTAAAGTCACTATTTTCAACCAAATAATTTGGATATTCCCTTAAAATCCCTTCAATATCATAAAACAAACTTGGTTGTTGATTACCTGCAGAAATAACAAACACAACATTGCGGTATTCTAAAGCTAATTCATCTATTAAATTAGCAAGAGGAAATTGGCGGTTACCACCATTTCCTAATGATTCATAACTGTTTCCAAATGATATATTTACTACTTTGATTCGATTATCAACATTATCTAAAAATGTCCTGATGGCATCGTTTAATTGATTCTCAAACAGTTTCTCCGGGTCATACACAGGGGTTACGTTGCCATGGAAGTCTCTTTCAGCATACATTACTTTTGCGGAAAATAACCAGTTAGTCGGAGAAAATTTCCTTTCTTCTATGCAACGCTCAATATCATAATAGATACTATTTCCTGCAACCGCTGTACCGTGACCCGCGACATCGTGCGTCTGACGTTCTCCCTCTTGGAAGTTTTGCTCATCCCCAACCGCTTTTTCTAATAACGGATGATTTGAAACAATCCCAGAATCAATGACAAGAATCCCTGCTGCATCTTCTGGTGGTTCGGTAGCTTCAAACTCCTCAACATCAATTTGTCGATATTCAGAAGGATTGAACCTTGGAAGCATCGGTATTTCTATTCTTGCTATTTCTTTCAACATAATAATTTCATCAAAAATCGCCTTGTTTAGCTTGATCCTTAAAAGAGCAAATGACTTCATAATCAGCTTATCTGTTACACTAAAATGAGGGTTTTCACGATAGGTTTGAGAAAGCTGTCTTATAAATGTGTCAAGTATCTCGTCATCCATTCTCCACAATTCAACATTCAAATAATAAAGTTGATCTTCCTTCAAAGGATTTTGTCTTAACCCTTCGCCTATTTTCTCTTCGATTGGGATGTCCTCAATACCATCAATAGCATGAAAAAACTCATACTTATAACGCCCTGGAATAACCCCGGAGTACTGAGCCAGCTTGTTTTTAAATACATTTAGTTCTTCATCATTAGCAAATACGACCCAATATCCTTGTCTATTTTCTGCCACCGAAAGAACAGTCAGTTCGCCCATTGCATTTAAGATTCTCTCAAAGCCTGGAATATCAACACTCTGGTTTACCTTAATTCTATAAATCAAATGGGGGTTTATCGTACCACGAAACTTATGTTTTATTTCAGTAAAAGATTGAGCAATTTGGTTTGCTTTCAGGGTGTTTTCCTGATGATATTGAATTTTATCCCTTGTTCCAAGGAGTTTAAAACCTCCTCCCCTTTGGGTGGAGGTTTTCTTCGGAAGTTCTTCAACATATTGTGGCAACGGTAAGTGATTGTGTCGGACCATTTAGGGACTCATCCTCCATTTTTTTGACGAAGAGCGTATCGTTCTTTATAACGAGTAAGCACGTAATTCATCTCTACGGAGGTCAGAATATCCTTGTTGTTTATAATCACGCGTTTCATTGCTTCCCTACACATGAGCTGCAAATCTGATGGTGAAAATCCTTCAGTTTCTTCTCCAATCAACGACAAATTCAGAGTAGAATCTTTTTTGATTGGCTTTAGGTATTGCTTTATAAGTCTCTCTCTCTCTTCTTTGTTCGGCAATTCGAAGCTTATTATTTCATCAAATCTCCGCCAAATGGCTGGATCCAGTATATGAGGATGATTTGTGGCACAAATTAATAAACTTTCACCATCAAAATTATCAATCATTTGTAAAAAGTTATTAACAACTCTTTTGATTTCACCAAGTTCATGATGATCGTCTCGATTTTTCCCAATAATATCAACTTCATCAAAAAGAACAACCCACATACCATTCTTGATAAACTCGAACACCTTACGTAAATTTGTTGCAGTCTCTCCTAGGTATGAGGAAATTATTGCGTCAAAGTTAATGTATACCAAGGGGATTTGTAGAACTGAACTCAATATTTTTGCGCAGAACGTTTTCCCTGTTCCGGGCAATCCACAAAACAAAGTTTTTCGAGTTGGGACTAGGTTATATGTTGCTAAAATATCCGCTGAACGAATCTCATTACAAAGCTGCTCCAAGATCATTTTCTTTTCGTTGGATATTATAAGATCATCCCACGAGAAATCATATTCCCTGACTTCTAACAAAGGAAAACCACTATCGTTATCCCTCGGAATTGGAATGTTTGCTCGATAACGATTACTATGAATTACAGCCTTACTATTTTTAGTCGACGCATATAACGCATCTTTAAGTTGCTTAGCTGCGATATTGTGCTTTTTTCTCTTCTCAGAGTCAATAAACTCCTCAGCTACTGTTATAAAGTCTTCGGTATCTTGCTTAGAAAAAGCAAGAAAAAGTCGTTTTATAATATCATTTGTAGTCACAATATTCCTCCTCACCCAACCGGGTGATAAGCATTAATACTTAATTTCGACATTTACCAGTATTCCCCTGCTGCCTTAAGTTTAATTTATTCTTTACATTTGATTTCCCAAACAGATTCGGGCAAACAACACCAATTTTTCGCCGTCACTTGTGATACTGTTCCCCCGATTAATCTAATCGCCCGATACACCTGCTCCATCAACAGCACAACTGGGTGCAGGAGAAAGAAAACCAGAACAGTTACCAGCGTCGTCGACAATTACTGGCGGCTCGTATTACCTGGTTCTTCCTAGACTCGAATAAGCGGTATGGCAGCCCGAAAATTAGAAAGTTACTCCAACGTGAAGGCTGGACGGTTTCCGAGCGCCTCGTAGGCATACTCATGAAAGAGAACGGTCTGCGTTCGTGTGTATCCAAGAAGTTTCGAGTTAACACAACCGATTCGAATCACACGCTGCCCATTGCGCCTAACGTGCTGAATCAGAACTTTAAGACGATTGCACCTAACAAGGTCTGTGTAACGGATATCACGTATGTACCGTGCCGTGAAGGCCGGTTGTATCTCGCGAGTGTCTTGGACTTATATACGCGTAAGATCGTGGGCTGGAAGCTCGCAGACCGAATGACGACGGATTTGGTACTCACTGCACTGGAACAAGCCTACGAGTCTCAAAAGCCTGGTGAAGGACTCATCCATCATTCGGACCGGGGCTCACAGTATGCCTCGGAAGAATACCGTGCACGACTAGAGACATACAAAATGAAAGCCAGCATGAGCCGCAAGGGCACTGCTACGATAACGCCTGCATCGAATCGTTTCACAGCGTCTTGAAAAAAGAGTTTATTTACTGTACAAAATTCCGCACCAAGGCACAAGCGCAACAAGAAATATTCGAGTACATTGAGCTTTTCTACAATCGCAAGCGAATTCACGGCTCTCTGGGTTACTTATCGCCAGATCGTTTTGAGTCCCTTTACTACAGCACGATTAGCTAATACTTCTTATATTGTTTCTACTTTCTTGACAGAGGTCCAGATTATTGCTTATTTTCAATCTAAAAATTGCATCAAGATAGTTGGCGACATTTCTAACCCCGCTCCCATGCACATCCTTATGGCTGACCCCTATCTCTAAAGCCCTTTGCACCACCTCACAAAGTACGATAAGGTGGTACTCGAACCTGCCACAAGTCGTAATCATCAGTCCGCTATGGAGAGAGTGGATGATATCATTCTTCGTAACTGTTTCGTCTCCTTCGAACTCGAAATAATCCGCAGTAGTTAGATTGTTTAGGGAGTTGAAAATCCCCATCTGTTCAAACCTCTTCTGTTGAAAACTAAGATTCTTCTTCTCTTGTTCAATGAAATTAAGGAATTGATGTTTATAGGTCTCTATGCTCGAAAGAAAATCATCCCTGTCGTAGATCATTTTCGCATCCTCCTACTGAATATTTTTCGCCGTCACTTATGGTACGGTTCCCCCCGCATAATCTTAAACGCCCGATACACCTGCTCCGCCAGCACCAGCCGCATCAGCTGATGGGGCAGCGTAATCCGCCCGAACGACAGCTTGCTGGCCGCGCGCCTGAGCACCGCATCGTCGAGCCCCAGTGAGCCGCCGATGATGAAGGCGAGCTGGCTCGTCCCGTATGTGCCGAGCTGCTCGATGTGGCGCGCGAGCTCCTCCGACGACCAGGTCGCCCCCTCGATCGCGAGGGCGATGACGTGGGTGTCGTCGCTCTTGATCGCGGCGAGGATGCGCTCCCCCTCGCGCTGCTTCACTTGCGCTTCCTCGGAAGCGCTCAGACGTTCCGGCGCCTTCTCCTCGGCGACCTCCACGATCTGCAGCTTCGCATAAGGCGTCATGCGCTTCACATACTCCGCAATGCCATCTACCAGGTACTTCTCCTTGAGCTTCCCTACTGCAATGATCTGAATGAACAACGCTGCCCTCTCCCTTTTCCCTGTACTACATCCCTAAGCTTAGCCTAAACAAAAAAAGAGGAGCACCCAACCGCTCGGTCTCCCCCATCTATTCAAATAACCAGATACTTCGGAGGTTCCTTGCACCGCTCACAATGAGCCGGCGGCTCCCAAGCCGTGAACTTCACTTCGTTCAAATCATAGATGTCTGGCGCTTCCTCATATTCATCGACGAACATATCGAGGGCAAGCTCCAGATGCTCTTTACAGACTACGAACATGCATTATTCCTCTTTCCTCTCCGTAAGCGTCAACGTAACCGTAGTTTTTTTGCTACCTCGGTAGTAAGTAATCTTGAGGGTATCCCCAATCTTCTTCTCCAGGTACAAATGCTGCCTAAGCATCAGATTCGTTGACACGGCTTTCCCATCGAGCTCGGTGATCACGTCATTAGCCGCTAGACCCGCTTCCTTGGCAGGACCAACCGCATCCATTACGATAAGACCATTTTTCACCGTTTCGGGTAATTTTAATCCTTCAATGCCTTTATAGGAACGCAGAGCGTCTGTCGTCACTCCCAAATAAGGTCGTTTGACCTTCCCATACTTGATCAAGCTGTCTATCGTTTCCTTCGCCTGATTGATCGGGATCGCGAATCCAAGCCCTTCAACGCCGGTCTCCGATACTTTCATACTGTTAATGCCTACCACTTTACCGTCCAGATTGACTAATGCGCCGCCGCTGTTACCCTGGTTAATGGCCGCATCTGTCTGAATCACGTCCATTTCCCAATCGTAGTTGCCATCATTAGCAAAAGAAATCGGGATACGCCGCTGAGGTGAACTGATTACGCCAACGGTAGTCGTCTGCGAAAAGCCCAGGCCAAGTGGATTACCAATTGCAATCGCAGTCTCTCCGGACTGCAGCTTCCCTGAGTCTCCGAATTCAGCGAATACCTTGATCCCATCCGCATCCATCTCGAGCACTGCCAGATCCGTAATCATGTCCCTACCCTTGATATCCGCTTTCTTATGCACTCCGCTCGCTAGTACAACCTCGACCTGTGTAGCATTCTGCACTACATGGTTGTTCGTGACCACATAGGCCTTATTCCCGTTCTTCTCGAAAATAACACCCGAACCAATTCCGATCATCTGCGCCTGATTCTTATCCGCTTCCTTACCCGCACTTATGATGCTGACAACGGTTGGCTTCACTGCATTCACGGCCTTTACCACCGTATCGCTGCGCCACTGCACATAGTCATCTGTCGACATCGCAGGCGCTGCTACAGGCGCGTTCCTTTGGCCTAGGCTAGAGGATAGCCCTACTATGGCCCAGATCACCATAATCGCGAGCAGGATACCTCCCCCAGCCATTGCAGCGACAACTCCGACTTTATAGGGACTTGTGATGCTTCGCTTGGTCCAGCTGCTCTTCCACGGAGCCGTCTTCGGAACCTTCGTCGTGTAGAAATCATCATCGAATAAACTCATCGCCGCTTCTCTCCCTTCAAGGACTTTCTATGAAAATTATGCTCTGTCACGCATGACAGCACGCTCTTTTGCCAACAATAAGGAATAATACAGTGCTACAACTACAAAAAGAGATTCTAAATCTATAAACCCTATCATACTATTCTACTAGATTCCTTAAAGAAGAGCGAGAGAAGCCAAAAAAAGGAGAGATGATTCCATGAACCGAATCCATTCCCACATGCAGGAAGTCAATATGATTGCGAAGCTTGCCGACCTGAAGGAAGAGCACTACCGCAACAGCTTGCTGCTGAGCGCGATGATGGAGCTGCTGATTGATAAAGGATTGTTACACCGACAAGATATTGAAACGAAGATGCTGGAGCTTGATTCGCTTATGACTCCGGATTCAATTTATCCCATTTCGTAGGGCGATCGAAGTATGTATCCATGAGCTTAACCTTTCGACCATCGGCTGGAAAGCCACCTTCTTCTAATACATTATTCACGGTAAGTTTGGCCAAGTCCATTAAATTGTGGTCCCTGCTCAAATGGGCCAAATATACTGATTCTGTTCGTTCTGATATAATCTCGCAAAGCGCTTCACCTGCAGCAACGTTGGACAAGTGCCCCGTGTCTCCCAGTATCCGTCGTTTGATATTCCATGGGTAATGGCCGACACGGAGCATCTCGATATCGTGATTGGACTCCAGGATGATCGCGTTCGAGTCCTTGATCTTCTCTTTTACCTTACTGCTGACATAACCGAGATCGGTTGCAAGACTAAGCTTCTGTTCTCCCTCATAGAAACAATACCCTACTGGGTCTGCCGCATCATGTGAGATCGAGTAAGACTCTACCTGTAGGGAGCCGAAGCCGAATTCAAGCATATCCCCTTGCTCGACTACCTTCTTCTTCTCCTCTGCGATCTCCCCAAGCTGCTTGTTCAAGGCTTCCCATGTTTTCTCGTTGGCGTATACAGGAAGGTCGTATTTGCGCGCCAGCGCTCCTACTCCTTTGATATGATCACTGTGTTCATGCGTAATAAGGATGGCATCCAGTTCGGCTCCATGAACCTCTCGTTCTTGCAGAAGCTGTTCAATCTTTTTCATACTAAGTCCAGCGTCGACCAATACCTTCGTCTGCTCATTTGCCACAAGCAGAGAGTTTCCCGTCGAACCGCTGGCTAATACCGTATATCGCAAAGTCATGACGTTCTCCTCTTATCTTACATTTCCCTTTTATTTCGCAGTAGCTGCGCGATTGTTGGCCTGAGAGCTTTCTACATCGCCACGGAAGCCATGCACATAGAACAGATCTCCACCTTGTACAGCAACTCGCCATGTCGGAACAAGCAATCGCTTCTCTGAGTCAAAGATCTGTCCATGGTACCCAAGACGAACATCTTGTATGACAGCCCCGTTCGGCAAGTATTTCTCCGTTAGCGTTCGCAGTACCGTATAAGCCGCGATAACCTTCTTCTCTTCCTTGTCGTCTCCAGCTTCTTCAACTTCAACAAAGGTCTGCTTATAAGCGCTAATCTCTCCGTTCGTCATGAACAGCTCGAGATTCACATCGAACATCGGGTACTCCCCATGCATCTGATTCATGATATACTGCCCGTCTTTGCCCGATAAAGGATCATAGCGATACTCCTCCGAGTTAGAGATCGGACCGTCGGTCAGCTCTTTCAAAGTGCCTTTACTAATAAAGCGATTATATTTAAGCGGCTCTGCCAGAACTATTTTCCGGCCATAGCTGTTGCCTTCGACCCATTTTACCACAATCTCTCTCATCTTGGGTACGTCTTTGGGGATCTCGGTCTCTAGACGAATGCCGCGGGTCTGCATTAATTTATTCAGCTCCACCGCTTGATCCGCCGATGCTTTTTTGTCGCCAAGGAGCCACTGATTCGCCCACAGCTCGTACCCCAGCGTTAAATTCAGCAGCAAGAAAGAGAGAATCAATATTGTTTTGGCTCGTCCCCAGTCCATATTTATCCCTCTTCCTTTCTTCTTCCCTTATAACTTGAACTGTTTTAATTGTTGCACTGAGAAACTCACAAAACGGAGGATGGGATTAGGAGCGGAAAGTTCACGTGCCGCCTTTGAAACCAAGTCGTCACCTCGCTCCTATTCCATCCTAGGACTTGGTTTCAACAGCGGTTGGAGCCCTAATCCCATTCGGAGTGTTTATGAGTTTTTCATCGGTCATTTAAGCAGTTCAAAGTTATTTCATCAACTCATAGGTGCCGTCCCTGTACTCAACCGCCCATACGGGGTTCAACTCTATATACTTCTCCATCACCACGGGCTGATACGCGGGATATACCCCTACGATGGATGGACGTCTAGGATTAGCGGCTAACCAGTCTTCTAACGGCTTCCCGCCTCTGATCGTGGTCAAGCTTCGCTCCAGTGTCCGGCTTCCGAGTGACAGCATGGAACGATCATAGGTGGCTACAACACCCTTTTGCAGCACCAGCTTAATGAGCCCGAAGCCTTCCGGCTTCTCACTCATGATCGGGTAAGAATCAAAGTACTGGCGGAACGTGAACATCTGTTTGCCGAACATTGGGGTCTGCGGAATCGTCTTAACGGCGAACTGTCCGTTCCAACCTCCATGCTGATTCACGAACGCTACCGCTGAGTTAAGGTTCTCCTTGATATCGTTGCGACTTTCTACGGAAGGAATCGGGTCGGTATAACTCATCCACATCTGATCATTCCGGATCTGGAGTCCGCGCTTTCCGTCTGTATAGATCTCAGAGCCGTCCCTATTGCCGAAATTCCGCGTATTGCGCGGGTCCACGAACAAAGTCTTCGTGAATTGCTCCACCGTCATCGGCTCGTAAGGTACGCGGAATTTGGTCATTTCAATAGCAGTGTCGGGCAAATAGATTTCCCCGTCCTTGGAACGATAGGTAGGCTGCAGCTCATTGAATCCGACATAACCCTCAATATCTTTATTATTCAGATCGGCTCTCGCCTCATAAGTGTTGTATTCCGTCAGGAAGTAAGTCTTCACATCTTCCTTAACATCTTTGGTAAAGATCCAGATTCGTTGCACTAGCTCATTATCGAGCGGCAGGTCGCCTTTCAGCAAGAACAACATCTTCAACACACTGAACGGGATCCCTTCATTGAATCGAATCTCCACGCCCGGCTGTTTGTTGCGGATTTCTTCCCACTCTGGACTAACTGTAATGGAAGAGGATCGTCGGAAGCTGTCGAATGTCCGTTTCTTCAGCGATTCGAAAATCAACGTGTAGAATCTATTGTTAGGGTACAGCACCGTGTGGGTTTCCTTGCCCGAATGCAGAATTATGGTTTCCGGGAACAGCAATTCATCTAGCGACACCCTCGTCCCGACTACATCTGCTTCTACATACTCGTTCTCCTTGGCAGCGCCATGGCGCGGTTCACCGAATACAAGAAGGTAGCTTTGGATTAAGCTTGAAACAATCATCAAGGTAAGCAGTATGGATTTCAATTTCTCCATCATCCCGTTTCACCCTCCCACTTCTGCAGGGGCAGTGTGAACGTTACTTTGGTGCCCTTGTTGTACTCGGAGTCCAAAGTAATCATACCTCCATGGGCTTTGACTATTTCCCGGGCAATCGACAATCCGAGTCCCGTGCCGCCCATGCTGCGTGAACGCCCCTTATCTACACGATAGAATCGATCGAATATTCGGCTAAGATCCTTCTTAGGAATACCGATTCCTGTATCCTGAACCTTGAATTCCATCCAATCCTGGTCAAGCTTTTTGCTCTGTATTTGTATATAGCCGCCCTCACCCGTATATTTAATCGCATTGGATATGAGATTGTCCAACACCTGATCAATCTGATCGCGATCCAGCTTCACTTCGCCGATCTGAGAATCCACGCTTATCGAAATTTGTATGTTTTTCTGCTGCATCTGGAAAGAGAATCGGTCCGCAACCTCCTCCAGCATCTCCAACACTGATGTTTTAACCTTGGAAAGCTGGGATTTGCGCGAATCCAGACGAGATAGATGCAATAGATCATTAACAAGTCGGATCATTCGCTCCGTTTCATTACGCATTACTCCGACGAACCGATGTGCCAATGCCTTGTCTTCCACGGCTCCGTCATCTAATGCTTCTAAGTAGCTTTTAATCGTCGTAAGAGGAGTCCTGAGCTCATGAGATACATTAGCTACGAACTCACGGCGCGCCTGCTCCAGCTTTTCCTGCTCGGTTACGTCCTGTAAGACCGCAATCGTACCTGCAGCCGTTCCTTTATCTCTTCGAAAGATAGGGGTGAACATAATCCGGATTGTAACTGGCTCCTCCTCTTCGTCTTCCCCAATATGAATTAAGGCTATTTGTTGCTGTCCATGGGCATGGGACTCAACAGCCTCGCGAGGCATGCCGAGTATATCCCACACCTCCTGATAGCGAATGTCAACATTGCCGATCCGCAGCATCTGTCGAGCTCTGCGGTTAATCACGATTACTTTACCTTGGTCATCCGACGCTATTACCCCATCATTCATGTTGGAGAGAATAGAGGACAGCTTCTCCTTCTCTTCTTCGTTAAGGGCTAATGCTTCTTTCAATCGATCTGTCATATAATTAAAAGCATTGCCGAGTTGTCCAATCTCATCAGGCCCTTTTACCCGCACCACCTGGTTGAAATTACCCTCGGCCATTGCTGTTGCCTGCCTTGTAATCTCTTTTATCGGATTGGTGATCGTGCTGGACAGAATAACGCCTAGTCCCGCTGTAAGAATTAACGCAATAATCGTACCGGTGAGGAAGATCTGATTGATCCCGTTCATCGTTTTGTACAACGGTTCCATCGAAGCGACAATATAGACAGCCCCGATTACTTTGGAGTCGTCTCCTACAGGCTGAGCTACAATCTTCTTTCGTTCACCTTTTTCATCTATATACTCGGACTCATTGTCCTTGATCCCTTGCAAGGCAGATATAACTTCGGGTTGTGTTGTCTTCTGGCCCACTCTGGCTGAATTACTCTGCAAAGAGGTGCTAAGCACAAAGCCATTCGCATCTATGATCTGGATCTCGGCAGCGCTAATATCAATCAGGCTATTCACGACTTCGTTCAAATCTGCAAAAGACTTCTTGCTTTCTTGATTAGCTGTCGCGTCCTGACTCTCTGCTATAAAATCATCGACAAATTCAGTCAGCAGCCTCGCCTGTGAATTCAACGAGACCGAGAAATTATCAATGAAGGATCGCTCCATCGCTCGAACGAAATACACACCTATGAGCTGCATCGCGATCAGAATGAGCAGCACGTAGATGATAATGAGCCGAATTTGTATCGTCTGGAATAGCTTCATGCCTTTCATTGTCGGCCCTCCCGGCCTAGACCGGCCCCCCGGTTCTCGGATTTCGCATCATGTATCCAAGTCCGCGTCGAGTCATAATATACTCCGGTTTGCTTGGATCATCCTCTATCTTCTCACGCAATCGACGAATCGTCACATCCACCGTCCGGACGTCGCCTAGATACTCGAACCCCCATACGGCTTGGAGCAAATGCTCCCGAGTCATCACTCGTCCGCAGTTCTTGCCCATATAATAGACCAACTCATATTCCCTGTGTGTCAGGTCCAACGGCTGGTGATCCTTGTACACGATGTACATGTCGCTATCGATCATTAATTTATGAATCCGAAGACCTGTTGGCTCCGTTGCCTCTTGTTGCGATTGGAGCGATTTGTTCTGTCTGCGCAGATGTGCCTTCACACGTGCTAATAATTCCCTTGAACCGAATGGCTTCGTTACGTAATCGTCTGCTCCCAGCTCCAGACCTAACACTTTGTCCAGCTCCGAATCCTTCGCGGTCAACATAATGATCGGAATATCCCGCTTAGCGCGAACTTCCCTGCACACATCCATGCCATCTTTCACAGGAAGCATTATATCTAACAAAATCAGGTCTGGTTCTTCTGAGAATGCCAGCTCTACAGCCGTTCCTCCGTCAAAAGCGCACACCACCTGATAGCCTTCTTTCTCTAAATTAAACTTAAGAATATCTGCAATCGGTTGCTCGTCGTCCACTACCAGGATTTTCCCGTACACTCTCGATCACCGTCCTGCTTTTCTTCCTATTCTACCACACCTGAACCCCTATTCCCATTTAACTTTCCCCCAATAAATGGAGAAAGCCTTTGAATCGAACTCTGAATACCTTAGGAGGATCTCCTATAAGTAAAAAGAGGCCGAATAGCGACATACGGTCGCTACTGGGCCTCTGGAACACCTGGTTTCATTAAGTGTTACTTGGGGTAATAAGGGTATAAGTGCTTATTCAAACAGCTAATTAGATTATCTCGTCAAAAACTTCATCGGATTCTCGGCTACACCGCTTCGTTGAACCTCGAAGTGTAAGTGGGTGCCTGTAGAATCTCCTGTACTGCCCATGATTCCGATCTTCTCGCCTTTCTCCACAACCTTGCCTTTGGTTGTAATGAAAGAGCTTAGATGCCCATACACGGTGCGATAGCCGTTCTGATGATCAATAATGATCTGCTTGCCATATCCATCACCCTTGTCACCGACATAAAGGACAATTCCGTTATCCGATGCCATGATGTTCTTATTGCCTGTAATATCAATACCTTTGTGCATCTTGCCCCAGCGCTGGCCGAAGCTGCTTGTAATATTGGCGCTTAGCACAGGCCATGAGAACTTCCCTGATCCTTCACCAAGAATCACCTTGGTGCCCTTCTTCACGACGGCGGTAACAGCGGGCTGTAGAATCTCTTCATCCAGCAGCTTCTCATCGGTGAGATAGCCGTTCTCCTTGGTCAGCTCAAAGGTCGCTTTCTTCAGTCCATTAATGCCAGGTTTAATCGTCTCAGTCTGACCTTGACGCATATTGTCGTCTTTCTCATAGATCGTATCATATTGAATTTCTTGATTCTCGACTACTTTCTCGATCGTTCGAACGGTAAGCGCCGGCTTCAGAATCGTGACATCCAATACTTGACCTACTTTAATCTTATCGTCTTGTATCCATGGGTTCTTCTCGTAAATAAGCTGTCTGGGAATGCTTAGCTTCTTGGCTATACAGCCTACGCAATCACCTTGCTCCACGGTGTACTTCGAAGGCGCGACATCACCTGTCTCCAACCGACTCAAGATCAGTTTCGGATCCGTTAATTGATCAGGCTTAATCTCCTTCGTGTTCATCTCGATCGGTTCAACGAACCCAACGGATTCTACAGTCGGTTGCCCGATCTGCGGTACTGCCTTGGCTGATAATATGCTTACTGCTCCATCGACTTTTGCTTGCGGCACATACTTCTGCTTGATCTGATCAAGGATTTGTTCAGCTGCTTCCTTGTCCTTGACTACACCAACGGCCTTGCCGTTCACGACCACTTCCACACCAATTGCCTTGGCAACTAGCAGGTTGTTGACGCCGTCAATAGCTGCAGTGTTGTCACTTGATAATTTGAAAGCCTTTTCAGCTTTATAGTTGACCTCATCGGAATTCAGGACCATATGTACATTGGGATTATTTAACTCTAAATCCTTGTACTTGCCCACAATGAAATCTTCAATCACTTGTGGATCGCTCACGGTACCGGCTAATTGACTGCCGACATACACATGAAACACCTCATACGTGTGAAGCTTCACATATTGGTTACCGCCTATTGAAACGGAAGCTAGCAGCCCTAGGGCGCCTACCCCTTTCAACAAACGAAGCCTGTACGCTCTTAGAATGGAAATCGCGTGATGAAGAGGCTTTCGATCCTTGATTGGTTCAGTCAAGCTGTTGCCGCGGGTCGATGTGAAAGCGCGCTTGGATTTCTCCCACACGCCCTTAACCCACTCGGTTATCTTGATTGAGTTCATGTTTCTCTCCTCTTACCCATTATTGAAACTTGGCAGATTTCGACAATATAATACAGCACGCCAATGTTTCTACTTTACCACAGCTAGTCTACTATTTTCAACCGCTGGGCCTAAAGTCACGCCGGACGCGGAAAAATCGCATCAGCTATGATAACTGGTCATAGGAGAGGATCGCGAAATGTTACCTATTGTATCTGATTATTTGTATTTTTGCAGAATGACAAGAAGCTGCTTGTATTCCTCCGGCTTCAGATGCTGTTCCACGATCTTCTCCACCTTCGCAAGCTCCTCAGAAGTAATTCCATCTTCTACTAGAGTTGAGATCGTCTGCATCTCTTCCTGAGGGAGTCGTGACAACGCTGAAAAAATAATCGTCTTGTCTTCGCTCGACAACTGTTCCTTCTTGGTCTGGAATTGCTCTTCCGACATCACAAGAGCCTGCTCTTGCGATCTAGCTGAGTCCGTCCTCGCATTGCTCCCTGCTTGTGCCCATGCTGCGACAGAATCCTCCTTCCCAACTGAGGTATCACCAGCGGAATCTTTATTGGCAGCCGATTCCTGTCCGTTCCGCGAGTTAGACCCCTCCTGACCCAATATATTCGGCTTCCCCCATATATTGACCAAAAAATCAGAAATTTCGAAAGGTTTCTCCGAAATTTGCAAGTTATAGGGCTTTAATAGTTGAGTAATATAGAAATTCACAATATATCCTGTCGTAATAACCGATATGGCACTAATTAATATCGCGCTTACGAGCAGCTTGCTGAACCAGCCTACTAGCTTCATGTCGTATTCCCACCTTCTCTCGCTCCTGGAAGCGGTTATGCGCTTACTGCTTCCAGTATTGACCGATTCGCAAGGGTTTAAAAGGAATGAAACAAAAAAGAATCTCCGCCAGAGGCGAAGATTCTCGAAGTTATTCTATAGGCTGTTAAGATTAGGAGTAGATCGCCTGCACCAGATTCGTCTGCTCGCGGTTGCGTCCTACAGAGAAGATTGCAATCGGAATACCTGTAAGCTGCGAGACGCGCTCCAGATAAGTCCTGGCGTTAGCAGGAAGCTCATCCATCGTCTTCACTTGTGAGATGTCCTCTTGCCACCCTGGGAACTCCTCATAGACCGCTTCACACTCGGATAGAACGTTCAGGCTTGCCGGATAGTAATCGATGACCTCACCGCGGTATTTGTAGCTCGTGCAGATCTTAACCGAGTCTAGTCCGGATAAGACGTCTATCGAGTTAAGGGATAGGCCGGTAATTCCGCTGACACGGCGAGCATGCCGTACAACAACACTGTCGAACCAACCTACACGGCGCGCGCGACCGGTTGTAGTGCCGTACTCATTGCCTTTCTCGCGAATCCAGTCACCAGTCTCATTGTTCAACTCAGTTGGGAAAGGTCCGTCACCTACTCTAGTCGTGTAAGCTTTGGCTACACCAATAACTTGCTGGATCTTAGTCGGGCCTACACCCGAACCGATGCAGACGCCGCCTGCTGTTGGATTCGATGAAGTTACGAATGGATAAGTCCCTTGGTCAATATCGAGCATAACCCCTTGCGCACCTTCGAACAACACGCGCTTTCCATCGTCTATCGCATTATTCAACACTACAGACGTATCCGTAACGTACTTGCGAAGCACTTCTGCATACTCCAAGTATTCCTTGAGTATTGGTTCTACATCAAGTCCTTTGGAGCCGTATACTTGCTCAATTACACGATTCTTCTCGCCAACCATCTGGCGTACTTTGCGCTCGAATTCAGAAGCATCCATCAGATCAGCAACTCGAATCCCGTTACGGGCTGCTTTGTCCATGTAACAAGGACCGATTCCCTTACGAGTCGTACCGATCTTGTTCGAGCCCTTGCTATCTTCTTCCAGACCGTCTAGCAAAAGGTGGTATGGCATAATCAAGTGAGCACGGTCGCTAATTCGAAGGTTGTCTGTAGAATAGTCGTTCTCGTGAATATAATTAATTTCCTCAATAAGAGCAGCAGGATTCAACACCATGCCGTTTCCGATCACGCATATTTTATTAGAATAGAATATACCAGATGGAATTAAGTGTAATTTATACTTTTTATTTTGAATTAGAATCGTGTGACCTGCATTGTTACCGCCTTGATAACGAGCCACCACGTCAGCGCTTTCCGCTAGGAAATCCGTGATCTTTCCTTTGCCCTCGTCGCCCCATTGGGTTCCGACTACAACAACCGTTGACATTCCTCATACCCCCGTAAGGTGGTGTGGAGCACACACCAAGATAAGCCGCACCCGTCGGAGAGCGGCATTCTCAGTTTAACAGTACCCTATTGTAAAGTCAATAAAAACGAACAATCCCACACTAGTCTGCGGGATTGTTCGGATATAATCGAAAATTAGTGCATATGTGTGCTTTAACCTGCCGCTTCCGGTGCATACTGGCGGTCCAGGCTTACGAATTTATTGAAATTTTTCAAGAATACAAGCTCTACCGTTCCAACGGGTCCATTCCGCTGCTTGGCTATAATAATCTCGATGATATTCTTCTTCTCCGACTCTTTGTCGTAGTAGTCATCCCGGTACAAGAAGGCCACGATATCGGCATCCTGCTCAATAGATCCCGATTCCCGCAAGTCTGACATCATTGGACGTTTGTCCTGACGTTGTTCCACGCCGCGGCTGAGCTGCGACAATGCGATTACGGGAACATTCAGCTCTCTCGCTATCGCCTTCAGTGTTCGAGAGATTTCAGATACTTCCTGCTGGCGATTCTCTCCTCCCTTCCCGCGGCCATGAATCAGCTGCAGGTAGTCGATTAGAATCATACCAAGCCCTTTCTCCTTCTTGAGTCGGCGGCACTTGGCACGAATATCCGCTACTGTTACCGATGGAGAATCATCGATGTAGATATTCGCCTCTGACAAGGTCCCTATGGCCATCGTCAGCTTCTCCCAATCGTCGCCTTCCAGGAAGCCTGTCCGCATCCGTGTCGCGTCTACGTTGGCTTCTGCGCAGATCATCCGCTGTACTAGCTGCGCCGCGCCCATCTCGAGACTGAAGATGGCCACGGTTTCCTTGGCTCGAACGCCCACGTTCTGCGCAATATTCAGCGCAAACGCCGTCTTCCCTACAGAAGGCCGAGCAGCCACAATAATCAAGTCCGAGCGTTGGAAGCCGGACGTCATGCGGTCCAGATCCGTGAAGCCAGAAGGAACCCCAGTTGCTCCGCCTTTGTGATTGTACAGAAATTCGACTCGCTCGAATACTTCCATCAGCACGTCACGAATCGAGACGAAACCATTGCCTGCCCGGCGATTGGATATTTCCAGAATCTTGCGCTCGGCTTCATTCAGCAGATCGCTTACTTCTTCTCCGCCGGCATATCCGTTGCTCACGATCTGGGTTGCGGTACGAATCAAGCGGCGGAGCATCGACTTCTCTTCCACAATCTGCGCATAATAGTCCACATTGGCTGCCGTAGGCACTGCATTGGCAAGCGAGCTCAGATACGAGACACCGCCAATATCCTCCAGCTGCTGCTTGTCCTGCAGCTTAGCGGTCAAGGTAATCAGATCAACCGGTTCATCCTCTTGCCCAAGCTCCTGCATGGCTGCGAAGATATGTTGATGCGCGGTCCGATAAAAGTCTTCATCGCTTACGCGTTCCAGTGCTGTGACCAGTGCTTCGCCATCAAGCAGAATTGCTCCCAATACCGCTTGCTCGGCTTCCAAATTTTGTGGAGGGATGCGGTCGAGAAATATTTCCTCGTTCATGGCCATTTCCTCTCCTTAGTTCATCTTTACTTTTCTTCCGTAACTTGCACCTTAACCTGTGCGGTAACATCGGGGTGCAGCTTGATCGAGATAACTGTGACCCCAAGACCGCGAATCGCGTCGTTCATTACAATTTTGCGCTTATCGACAGACAGACCTTGCTTCTCCATCTCCTCAGCAATCTGCTTGCTGGTAATCGACCCGAACAACCGTCCGCCTTCTCCGGATTTCGCTTTAATGATAACCGTCGTTTCCCCGAGCTTCGCGGCGAGCGCCTGAGCGTCTTCCTTCTCCTTGTCCTTGCGCTTCTTCTCCGCAGATTTCTGCTGCTCCAACTGCTTCACATTGCCGTCCGAAGCGATTGCGGCTAATCCTTGCGGCAGTAAAAAGTTGCGAACATATCCTTCCGATAAATCTTTCACATCACCTTTTTTACCTTGACCTTTGACGTCCTTCAGGAATATAACTTTCATTCGAACAACCCCTCCTCATCCTTCATTTGTGCAAGTACCTTCTTCAGCTTCACAACCGCGTCCTCAAGACTGCCTTCTAACTGGGCTGCAGCATTCGTTAGATGACCGCCGCCACCTAATTGCTCCATCACTACTTGTACATTGATCTGACCGAGCGATCGTGCGCTAATGCCAATCAGACCATCTGTACGTTCGCTGACGACGAAGGAAGCCACAATATCTGTCATATTCATCAGCGTATCTGCTGCCTGTGCAATAAGCAATTGCGGATATTTGCTGCCTGGTGTGGTTACTGCTATTGCGATATGCTCATATAGAATTTCGGCATGTTTGATCACTTCTGCTCTGCTAATGAAGGCTTCGAGATCCTCCTTAAGCATCCGCTGAATAAGCCCGGAATCTGCCCCGTTTCGTCTTAAAAAGGACGCTGCCTCGAACGTTCTTGCCCCCGTCCGGAGAGCGAAGCTCTTCGTGTCCACGACAATTCCAGCTAACAACACCGTGGCTTCTAACACTTCCATTGTCAATCGATCCTGGAAATACTGCAGCAATTCCGTAACGAGCTCGCATGTGGAAGAAGCATATGGCTCCATATAGATTAAGGTCGCCTCGTTAATGAACTCCTCGCTTCTGCGGTGGTGATCGATCACCATGATCCGTTGAGTCTGCTGAAGCAGCTTCGGTTCAGCTACCATCGAAGCTTTATGGGTATCGACCACGACCGCAAGACTGCGAGGAGTCGTAATCTGCATGGCCTGTTCTGGCGTGACGAACCATTTATATAACCGCTCGTCAGCCTTGACCGTCTCCATCAGCTTCTGAATGGAAGGATTCACCCCTTCCAGGACGATATACCCTTCCTTCTGGCTTACTTGAACCGCCTTCAAGACACCGATAGCAGCCCCTATCGCATCCATATCCGGGAAGCGATGGCCCATAATGATAACCTTATCACTCTCTCTGATGAGATCGCGCATAGCATGCGAGATTACCCGTGCTCGTACGCGAGTCCGCTTCTCAATCGCATTTGACCGGCCTCCGTAGAACGAGAGCCGTTGGCCTACCTTAACGGCAACCTGATCGCCACCTCGTCCGAGCGCCATGTCCAAGCTGGTCTGCGCCAACTGGCCAAGCTCTACCAGCGAATCTGCTCCTGCACCGATACCGACGCTCAGCGTCATGGGGACTTTGTTCTCGATCGTCATGTCACGGACATCATCTAGCACATCGAATCGAGATTGCTCCAATAGCCGCAATGATTTCATATTCGTCACGAACAAGAACCGATCGGATGCAGTGCGGCGCATGAACAATTCATACTTCTGCGCCCAGCTTGTAAGCTCCCCAGTAGTTTTGGCCAGCATAAGGCTTCTGCTCTGGTCGTCCATACCTTGCGTAGCTTCATCCAGATTATCCAGCATCACAATTCCGATAGCGATCTTCTCTTCTTCGAACCGTTTACTTATTACCGTCATGGCCGTCACATCTTGGAAATACAGAAGACGGTGCTCGGCTTTGATCATGACCTGAAAGATATGCTTCCCTATGCTCAGATCCACCCGAGCGTCTTTGTCGGTCTTACCCTTGAGCGTAGGAAAAAGCTCGAACAGGTTGTCACCAATCAAGGTTTCCTTCACCAGCAGGTGTGCCATGAACGGATTGTTCCATTGAATGACCCGCTCTTCGTCGAATAACACAATGCCAAGCGGCAGTTCATTGAAAACCTCATTGCCTGCTTTCTTGACGCGATGAGACAGTGTTGCTGAGTACTGATTCAGCTCTTTGCGAAAGGCTTTCTCAGCAACAACCGTATAATAGACAAGCGCAGCGCCCAATAGAAGGCCGGCTGCACCCATGATCCATTCATAGAACATTAATAGGCCTGATAAGAGGAGGACTAATCCAAACACCCCATACATATGCAAGCCGTGCCATCGATTCACTAGAAACTTCGGCATAGTGTCGCTCCCTAACCCTATGATGCTTTATTCTTTAACCGGTCTCGAATAGGAAAAGCCACATCGAACAGACCCAGCAAGCTAACCAACTGCATCAGAAAGGGGATCAATAGAAGCACAAATACCCCGATCACTGTAATCGTCTTAGGCACCTTCGTTGACCACCGACGCAGGTCAGCGATAAAGAACAAGAATCCGAATGCCTGAACGGTAAAAGCAAACATCATTAGCGGCATAATATTCAGTAACACCATAAATATCATCGATTCGTCTGGATCCACATAAATATAACTGAGGATCAACGCAATCAGATAGTACCAGATCAACGAACGCGGCAGCATCCATTCCTTAGCCGGCTTTAAGCCAGGAAGCGGCTCACCACTGCGAACCAGAAATTTGCGTGCCAACCAATGTGTAATAATCGAGTAGTACATGGAGAATCCGATCAAATACAACGGTAACAGCTGTGTCATTACCTGCAGCACTTGCTCCATTAGATCGGCTGGAACCATACTTTGCAGTTCAGCAGGAAGGGTCTCCATGCTGTTCTTCATGTAGTCTCTCATCTCATCGATCACTTGAACGCCCGACAAGGTAAGGATTAACAACAGTAGCAGCAATTGCGCTAACATGGCAACCACACCCGCTGTTATCACGCTTCTCGCGGATGCACGCTTGCGATACATCTTTCCAATGACCACGCTCGGAGTCATGAAGAACAACGTTAGAATAACAGCTACCGTACCAAGCAAGCCAACACCGAACATGAAGGATACCAGGTAGACGGCAAGTAAAATGACAACATGATGCACGATGAACCGTTTCAGATCGAGTTTCACGAACAAGATCACGATCGGGATCATCATCAAACTGATGGTAATGAGAACGAACGGTGTAAAGGAAAGCAAGAGCAGCACCAAGTAGATGAAGCTCCAAAGCAATGGCTGCTTTTTCAACTATGTCACCTCTGACCCAAATTACTGTTCATTATAACACAATTCAGCAGGTAATGTCCTATCCTCTTTCCCTGGCTGGACTTCTTCCTTTTCAGGAAACAAAGCATGGATTTTAAGTGATAGGCTTGGATTTTTTCCAATAAAAAGGGATTACTGTGTCAGGTGTAGAATGGAAAGTATAACAAGTTATCACGATGGAGGGAAACCCAATGATACCCACAAGAAAGCTTATGACCACGATTACATCCCTGTTGCTTACTCTGCTTCTGCTGCTGAGTATTCCTGTATCAACCTTCGCTCAAGCGACATCGAGCACTCGATACGTCGCGTTCGGCGATTCTATTACTCTAGGGTATGAACCCGATTTGGACATTAATGCAACACCCTACGGTTTTGTAGAGCGCCTTTATGAGCAAGCACTTTACCGTGGGCGGGCAACAGTAGCTAATTACGGAATCAGCGGATTGAACAGCACAGGGCTGAATAAACTTATTCAGGCCATTGTCAAAGGCCAAGCGGTGAAAGGCACCGATATCCAAAGCGACTTGGACGATCCTAGAAAAGAAGAATTGCTGCCTATCGAGCAAATGAAAAAGGATTTGCAGGTAGCCACTCATGTGACCATAACGATTGGTATTAATGATATTGGGACTTCCATCACCAGTACCTTCAGCAGTATGACGGATGAACAATTGAAGGCGTACGCCGACGAGAAATTGAAGGTGTATGGTGACAATTTGAAGGCCGCCTTGACAGCCATTTATTCCGTTAATCCTCAGGTTCAAGTCATTATTGCCGATCAATATTCACCAATTCCTTCGGTGCTTGCATCCATTTATAAGAAACTGCAACCGATAAAAGAAAGGATGACCCTGATACTTCAAGAAGTCATCCAATCGTTCGTTGATAAGAAATTTAATGTTCGAATGGCTCCTGTCGCTGCCGAATTCGTAGGCAGTGAAGGCTTGTACACCCATATTGCAAGTCTCGATGTTCATCCTAAACAACAGGGCTACGCCAAAATGGCCGAAGTGTTCGCCAATACGATCTGGGGTGAAACCAAGGTCGCGGTAAAAGTGAAAGACCTGATCACAGTGGTAGTAGGAGGCCGTGTGCTTGATACACCTCACATGCCATTACTGCTAGAAGGCAGCACATTCGTACCTCTCAGGGAATACACAGAGGCGCTCGGTGCTCACGTGGACTGGGTGGATGCTACCAAAACCGCAATTATTCACCTGAACGGCAACCAAGTAGAATTGACTATTGATTCGACCGAGATGAAAGTGAACGGCGCAACTAAATCTATTCAAGATCTTCCCCGACTACACCTAAGTGAAGGTGAAGACAAGACATATGTACCGCTGCGTCTGATGCTGGAGGGCCTTGGCCTCGATGTGCAGTACGTCCAGGGTAGCCATTCCGCATACATCAACCTGTAATAAGCATTAACGGCCACAATGCGATTAGTTGGATCGCCCTGTGGCCGTTCTTTGTCATGTTCTTAATCCTTAGACATTCATAAACTTCCGCATGGATAACAGAGTGCCCCAAATGCCAATCAGAACACCTATGCCAAGCAGCAGTCCGGACACCGCCCCCAGAAGCTCCCCCGCCGGAATCAGCTTAAACAACATGAGCCCAAGCTCTACCTTGCTGAAATCGACGAACTTCCAGTATCCGACTAGCAAAATACCGGCTGGAACAATCGAACCGATCAACCCGAGCATGGCACCTTCAATGAAAAACGGCCAGCGAATAAATCCATTTGTCGCCCCAACCAGCTTCATTATACCGATTTCCCTGCGTCTCGCAACGATCGTCATTTTTATCGTATTCGAAATGAGAAACATCGCGGTGAAAGCTAGCAGCAAGACGAAAACTAACCCAACGTTGCGTACTATACCGGTGATTTTGAACAGTACCTCCACGGTGCCTTTACCGTAGCTGACTTTGAACACCGGGGGTGGGTTTTTGCCGTTGTTGATCGCCTGGATTTGCTGCGCCACTTGGTCTACCAAATAAGGGTCTCTTACTTCAACGGTGAACGAATCGTTAAGCGGATTTTCCTCCCCTTCAAATCCTTCTAGGAGCTCTTTGCTGTCTTCCCCCAGTTTCTCCCGTAAAATGTTCAGACCTTCCGCTTTGGACACAAACGTTACTTTGCTCACATCAGACAAGCTGGCGATTTCCTTCTCTACTGCAGTTACCTGCTCCGTTGGTGTGTCTATTTCTAAATATACGCGGATTTCAACTTGGTTCTCGATTTGTGTCGCCAAATGATTAACATTAAGACTCAAGATTAAGAATAGTCCGAGAATGAACAGCGAGATGCATATTGCACTTACCGAAGCGAACGACATCCATCCGTTGCGTACTACGTTTTTTGTACCTTCTCGGATATGCCGTCCTATGGTGCTAATCTTCATAGCCATACTCCCCCCTGGCCTCATCTCTTACGATTTGACCCTTCTCAATAGCGATGACGCGCTTTCGCATCGTATTGACGATCTCCTTGTTATGCGTGGCCATAACAATAGTGGCGCCGCGAAAATTAATCTCTTCGAGCAGCCTCATGATTTCCCACGAGTTATCGGGGTCCAAGTTGCCCGTAGGCTCATCGGCAATGATCACTGACGGATTGTTAACGATAGCACGGGCGATGACCACCCGCTGTTGTTGTCCGCCTGAAAGTTGGTTTGGGTACGCGGACGCTTTATCACGGAGACGCACGAGGTCCAGCACTTCAAGCGTCCGTTTCTTGATTAATTTCTTGGGCGCTTCGACAACTTCCATCGCAAAAGCTACATTCTCATAAATGGTAAGCTTGGGCAGCAATTTAAAATCTTGAAATACTACGCCGATGTCCCGTCGGACATATGGTATTTTACGCTGTTTTAGTCGCTCCAAGTTAAATCCATTGACGAAAATGTGCCCCTTGGACGGGCGTTCCTCGCGATAAATCAATTTCATGAAGGTGGATTTTCCTGCACCGGAAGGACCTACCACATACACAAATTCACTAGGATTAATTTTGATATTGATGTTTTGCAGAACCAAGGTGCCGTCTGCATAAGTTTTTGATACATCCTGCATTTCTATCAAATGACTCACATCCTAGTTCATAATTAGCTTGAGTTGTTTCAACACCGTGGAAGCAAGAAAGCACTAAAAAACCCATAACGAAGAGGAGCTTCGCTAGGGCTAAAAGTTCAATTTTAATTCAATAGTTAGTTTCCCGACAGTCGTTGTTGCACTTGTAGCCTGCAGGTATGAAGCGATTTTACTCGGATAAAAGCTCAAGTCGTTTGTCTCCTTCAACTCGCTTACCGTACCTGGTGGAAGCTGAAGACCGTTGTACATCAGCTCATCGATCAGGAAGTTAATCGACTCCTTGGTGTTCCCATCGAGTTCATATCGACCAATGATAATCATTTCCGTTTCATCCTGTCTGCCCCGAACCGTAATCTTCCCGTCCTCGAATGCAAACGATAAGGTTTGCAGCTCCTTGCTCTTAGAGTGAATGAAATCATTGAAATCGGTATCCTTGAGCTGAAAAGAATAGCTTCTGCCTTTAAGGACTAACATTTCAGGCTTTTGTTCGATGAGTTCGGGGAGTCTTTTCATCGTTTCAGCAAGGGAGGCAAAATAGAGGCGGACCTGAGGAAGTCCCTTTGTTTCCCATAACCTGTTCTGCTCGTCAATCTGGGTGCTAACGATATTTCCCGCCGGGAGGGTAGCGAGTTTACGATCAAGCTCTTCTTGCAGCTGCTGCAATTGTGTCTTTTGAGCAATAAAATGCGCCTTGAGCTCTCTAAGCTCAGAACGTGTTATTTCGAGCTGTTCGGTCGCCGTTTTCATTTCTATATATGCCGACATATACCGATCCAACGCACGCTTGTCGTTCGAGGCAATAATTTGCGTCTGCTCAAGCACATATAGAGCATCTCTCCAGCTATTAACCGAGAGCAGCATGGCCCATACCGGAGTGCGGCCGCCGTTGTAGTAAGCCCTCAAGACATGTTTGACATGTTCGCGAGTTTTCAGTACTTGCTCGTTCTTCTCCTTCAGTCGTTCTTGATTCTCAACAATTTGCAAGCTGATTTGCAGTTCCTTTACCGACAAGCCGGCGATTTCACGGTCCAACTCGTGGATCGTCAAGCCTTGTTGCAGGAGGCCACGTATCTCATCTATCTCGTCAGTAGCGATAGCCTTACTGATGGTTGCACCAGCCAAAATCAAGATGAAGCAGAGAAGGGCGAATTGTCGCAGCTTGTTGCGCATCAAAATCCCACGTCCTTTCCTACTATAAAATATATCACGAAAAGAGGGGGGATACGATAAAAAAATGGATAAAAAGAAAAACAGGCAGCGCTTGAATTGCGTTACCTGGTCTTATTGTCTCAGAGCCATGAAGCCATGTTGGTACGAGGGCATTGATTTGTGTGATAACCTTGGCAATGTTGTACACTTTACCTTCTTCTGTAAAAAATGTAGTACAAATCCGCTCTTTGATACGCTTGAAGCTATAGTTGATGCACAAAAAGACAGGCAGCACATTAATTGTGCTACCTGTCTCTCTATATTCAATCTTAGTTATCCGTTGTGTATGGAAGCAATGCGATTGTACGGGAGCGTTTGATCGCAATCGTCAACATACGTTGGTACTTCGCGGAAGTACCAGTTACACGACGAGGAAGAATCTTCCCGCGCTCGCTGACGAATTTCTTCAACGTCTCGATATCTTTATAATCGATTTGCTTGATTTTGTTAACAGTGAAGTAGCAAACTTTACGGCGCTTGTTGCGACCGCCTTTGCCACGGGAGAACTTACGCTCGCCGCGCTCTTCGCCGCTATCATTTCTTCTGTTGTTCATCATCCGATCTTCATTCCTTTCACCTTAAAATGGTAAGTCATCATCCGAAATATCGATGGGTTTGCCATCGTCTGCGAAAGGATCCGAATTGTCTCGTGAATTCCCACCGTTGTTCCGGTTGCCACCACCACTGTTGCCGCCGTAAGGTCTACTGCCGCCCTCTACAGGAGGAGCGTCCTCTCGACTGCTACCGCCGCCACCGCCACTATTACCCGACTCCAGAAAACGTACGTTGTCCGCAATAATCTCAGTCACGTATACTCGCTTTCCTTCGTTATTATCATAATTGCGTACTTGAATACGACCTTCGACCGCAGTTAGCCGCCCCTTGCGCAAGTAGTTCGCGCATGTCTCAGCAAGCTGTCTCCAAGTTACTATATTAAGAAAATCGGCTTCTCGTTGTTGGTTTTGTTGGTTGGAAAACGGACGATCTACCGCAAGGGTGAACTGAGTTACTGCAACTCCGGACGGAGTATACCTTAATTCAGGATCTCGCGTAAGACGACCGATCAGAATAACACGATTTAACAATTGAATTCCTCCCCATAACGATCCTTGACGCTCGGCATGCCGAGATTAAGCTACGTCTTTGACGATCAGGTAACGAATGATTTCGTCTGAAATCTTCATTACACGGTCAAGTTCCGCTACAACAGATGGTTCTGCATTGAAATGTACCAATACATAATGGCCATCACGAAACTTGTTGATCTCATACGCAAGACGGCGTTTTCCCATAACGTCATGCTTTACGATTTCGCCACCGTTACTGATGATGCCTTGGAATTTTTCGATCGTTGCTTGAACAGCATCTTGTTCAATGTCGGTACGAATAATATACATCACTTCATATTTGCGCATGCTCTTTCACCTCCTTTTGGACTTAAGGCCCTCGTTCTGACGAGAGCAAGGAGCGAGACTTTATTCTTTCAAAACTCGCACTATAATACTATAGCAGAACATATGCACCATTACAAGCTTCAACGCTTAGTTGCGACACTTCATATTAAAAGCAGGAATGGATGGAATTCCCACATAAAAAATCCCTCTACAGAAGTCTGTAGAAGGATGCTTATTCAAGAAGTTATGGCGGAAAGAGTGGGATTCGAACCCACGCACGCCTCGCGACGCCTAGCTGATTTCGAGTCAGCCCCCTTGGGCCTCTTGGGTACCTTTCCGCGTAGCCCAACCACATTCAGAAAATGCGGACAAAATTTATTGTATCACACGTATCCGATCCTGCGCAACCATTATATTGCCTTTCTTGCAATGTGCTATCTTACATCTTATTCTTTCGAATCCATTGATTCTGCAGTGGAACGAAGCACTTTCTTCATCTTTTTCTCGAATTCCAATCTGGGAATAAGTACGCTATGCTTGCAATTCACGCATTTAATCCGGATATCCATCCCCATTCGAATAATTTCCCACTCGTTTGATCCACATGGATGGGGCTTCTTCATCTGAACGATGTCCCCCATCTGGAACTGTTTGCGCTCCATATAGCCCCTCCTCTATTCCATAAAGTAATTATGCTTGTGTAGAAGTCTTGAATTTAAGCCCCTTTTCATCAAAAGCTCGTTTAATAAGTACATTCATCTGCCGAGCTACTGCAAACTGTGCATTCGGTTTACATTCCGCTATAACACGGATTACCACTTCTGTAGTACTCATCGTCTGTACGCCTAACACTTCAGGCTCTTTCAGAATCTTCTCACTCGCCTCATAACCTTGCTTCATGGTGCGTTTGATCAGTTCTACTGCTCCATCGATATCTGAATCATAGGCGATACTTATATCCAACACAGCCATTGAATTGTTAACGGAATAGTTAGTCACTTGCACAATCGAGCCATTCGGGATAATATGCACCTCTCCAGTCCAACTGCGAATCCGTGTAACACGTATTCCGATCTCCTCGACCGTCCCTTTGAATGTCCCAATCTGTACCACATCACCAACCGCGAACTGATCCTCGAATATAATGAAGAAACCTGTAATAACATCCTTCACCAAACTTTGCGCCCCGAACCCTATCGCAAGGCCAATTACACCTGCACCGGCAAGCAATGGAGCGAGATTGAATCCGATCTGATTCAATACCATCATAATTACGATAAAGTTAACCGTATACGCAATCACGTTCCCTACAAGCTTACCAAGCGTTCTTGCCCTTCTGGGATTAAACTTGATAGGAGATCTTTCTTTCTCTATCATAACATGATTCAGAGCCCTTGTAGCCAGCCTGTTGACAAACCAGCCTATAATCAATATTAGAAGAATTTTGAGTACAATCGAGCCATAATGAAGCCATATTGCCGGATCAGAAATAAACTTCCACATTTCATCTCTCCATCCGGCCCATGTGTCGGGATCGAGCTCTTTCACAACTAAGCTCCGCGAGGTTAACGCATCATACATCTATTTCTCCTCCTGATTCTTCACGAGTTACGGGATGCAACTTATATTTCTTCATACCCGCCCTCTTTTTCCTTATATATCCCTCTTATGTCTACATTTTCGTTATGGATAATCTGTTTAACCTGCTGAAGATCATCGGCCGGAAACTCGATGCTTAATGCGCAGCCAGCCGTTATTTCTTTGGGTGTTGGTCTAATGTCTATTTCGATGTCTGCATATTCCAGCAGCATTTCTGTTCTTAAAGCTTGCTGTGTGGAATCAAAAGCTATCACCAGTATGGAACTTGCCACCGTGAGCCCTTCCTTTCCTCTAGCATAATCCTGTTAACCTATCTAAATGCCCTGTAAAAATAGTTGGAATCTCGCAATGGGTACGTATAAATCTTCTCTCTTATTCGTATACTAGCAAATATAAACAACCAGTTTTTATTTAAAAATTACAAGTATCCGGAGGCTCCTTATGAAGTTTTCGTTAGGTTTTCAGAACAAACCCGAACCCGTTTCGAACAAATTCAACTATGTAGATCCTAACGTTACCGACCACTTGACTCAGAGGCTCTACGACCACTTTGTACGGGTCCCTTCCCACAAGAGCATTATCTTCGTATGCATCGGCACGGATCGCTCCACAGGAGACTCTCTAGGCCCTCTAGTCGGCACTCATTTGGTAAAGCATCATTACTCTGGTCTACATGTCTTTGGAACACTGGATGATCCTGTTCATGCCATGAACTTAAATGACACCGTTCAACACATAGAACGTTTGTTCCCGAACGCTTATATTGTAGCCATCGATGCTTGCTTGGGCCAATTAACAAGCGTTGGTCACATTACTGTAGCAGACGGTCCGGTTAAGCCTGGGGCTGGTGTGCAAAAAGAGCTTACTCCCGTAGGCGATATGCATCTTACCGGAATTGTGAATGTTGGCGGCTTCATGGAATATTTTGTTTTGCAGAATACCCGACTTAGCCTCGTTATGAATATGTCGGAGATCATCGCTCGCACTCTTTTTAGAGCTATGCTCATGTCCCAACGCATTCATGCTTTCAGTTATCCGAAGATCGATTAATCGCTTCCTTCTCCTCAGGCGACAAGGAATAGGATGATTGGCCCTTCTCAAGCGGCTTTGCATATATGTAAGTCTCATCCCTTGTATGGATACCTGTTAGGATGACCCCATCCAATGAATCATTTACAATCGCCACTGAGAAGCTCTGGTCACTCCCTCGATCGCCAAACGCATTATATCGAAGGATGCCAATATTGGACTTCATTTTTTTCAAGGCCGCTTCTGCTACAGATAAGCGGTCTTTTTGCTGCTTATTTTCTGCTAACACTACATCCAATCGCTCATTCATTTGCATGAGGAGCTGCTCTACATTATCTACGCTTCCTCCACCCATCGACTTCAAATACTGCTTCCGGAGCTTAGTCAGCTTCACACTTAATCTCATTACTCCAATGCTAAGAAAAAGTACTGCCGTAACGGCCCCGATTGCAATCCACCCGATTGCTGCCGAAGACAGCCAATCCTCTATATTCATTCCCCAAGCCTTCTTTCTCATTCAATCCCATTTAGTTATAATGCTGGCTGACTTCCTTAATAGCATGTACAAATTGATCAATTTCACTATCGGTTGTGTAATATCCTATACTCGCCCTAACAGCACCATTCCCTATAGTCCCCACGGTCTCATGTGCAAGCGGTGTGCAATGATAGCCTGATCTAACCGCGATTTGGAAAGATTGATCAAGGATGAATGCTACTTCGGATGCTTCCGCTTTTCCCACATTAAATGCTATTATTCCAGTCTTATTCTCCCCTAGATCGGGACCATATAGTGTAACACCTGAAATTCCCTTCAGCCCCTCCATCAAGGTCTGAATTTGTCTCCACTCTTTGTTGTGAATCTGTTCCACCGTTTCATTCCTTATGAACTTAACCCCTTCGATTAGACCCGCTATCCCTACCGTATTCTGCGTCCCCGCTTCATATCGATCAGGCCTTACCTTTGGTTGCTCAATCGATTCGGACTGACTACCGGTTCCGCCATGGATAAGCGGTTCTATATCTAATCCAGGGGAAATATATAACCCTCCTGTCCCTTGCGGTCCAAGTAATCCTTTATGTCCCGGGAAAGCTAACATATCGATCCCCATAGCTTGTACATCTATGTCCAACACCCCAGCTGTTTGCGCTGCATCCACCAATAGTTTTACTCCATGTTTCTTCATCAGTTGCCCGATTTGTACGATCGGTGTTATCGTGCCAAGCAGATTGGAGCTATGACTGCATACCATCAGTGATGTGTTGGGTCGTATTTGACTTTCTAACTCGTCGATATTCACATTTCCTTTTGCATCTGATTTCGCATAAGTGACTTCTATGTCTCCTGCCGCTTTTAGCGCTTCTAATGGTCGCCGTACAGAATTATGTTCGACTGCCGTGCAAATTACATGGTCACCCTTTTTCACAAATCCTTTAATGGCTAAGTTAAGTGCTGCTGTAGTATTGAGTGCATAACTAATATCATTAGGATTAGAAATGCGAAACAGCTGAGCTAATTGTTTTCTCCCTTCGAACAGCACCCTGCTTGCTCTCACACCCATTTGATGACTTCCCCTACCTGGGTTCGCAGCATACTCATTAATGCACTTCACCATCGCTTCCGCTACTGCAGGCGGTTTTGGCCAGGATGATGCCGCATGATCGAAATACAATATTGACACCGTTGCATTCCCCTCCTCTCACTCATAACTGGTTCCTGTCATCAATTTAAAAAACACACCTTGATTCGATTTAGCCGAAGCATAAAATCGATACCTTGGTATGTTTTTTTATAAGGCTACCCGAGTTTTGTTCTCAGCTTATCTTTCCCTCAAGCAGCTCTAACAATCGCTCCAAGTCATCTTTGGAATAATAAAGCAACTCGATTTTTCCTTTATTGTTGTTGTGTTTGATTTTCACTGTTGTCCTATATCGGTCACGGAGACTCTCTTCTAGTTGATCAATATAAGGATCTTTCCTTTTGTTTAATTCCTTTGGCTTTTCCTTCGCTAGCGTTTCATCTAGTGTCTTAATGAATTCCTCTAGATGACGAACACTCCACTCATTCTTGATCGTTTCTTCCGCTAGTTCCTTCTTCTGTTTGTCATTTTTCACACCAGCAATTGCCCTAGCATGACCCATCGATAATGTTCCACGTGAAACATGTTGCTTGATTTCTTCTGGTAATTGAAGCAATCTTAGGAAGTTAGCAATGTGTGAACGACTCTTCCCTACTTTTACAGAGAGCTCCTCTTGTGTCATGGAGAACTGCTCTACGAGTGCCTGGTAAGCATTCGCTATCTCTATTGCATTCAGATCTTCTCTTTGTACATTCTCAATCAAGGCAATTTCCATGACCTGTTGATCTGTAAACTTACGAACAACAGCAGGAATCTTATCTAATCCTAACAATTGAGATGCGCGAAACCTTCGCTCACCAGCAATAATTTCGTAGCCTCTAAGTACGGATCTTACGATAATCGGTTGAATAACTCCATGTTCTTTTATCGAGGTGGCCAATTCTGAAATAGAATCTTCATTAAATGTTTTACGCGGTTGGTACGGATTGGGACGCAGCTCTTTCAATGACACCTCAATGACCTTGTCATCTTCGCTTACGTTAAGTGACGGAATTAATGCATCAAGCCCTCGCCCTAATCTTTTACTCATAGGAGATCACTTCCTTTGCCAGTTCCATGTAGACTTCAGCTCCCTTAGATCTCGGGTCATACGTAATAATCGATTGACCATGGCTCGGTGCTTCGCTTAATCGAACGTTTCTTGGAATGATCGTTTGATACACTTTTTGTTGGAAATATTTCTTAACTTCTTCAATAACCTGAATGCCGAGATTCGTACGAGCATCGAACATGGTTAGCAAGACGCCCTCTATCTGAAGGTTCGTATTCAAATGTTTCTGAACAAGACGTACTGTGTTAAGTAACTGACTCAAACCTTCTAGCGCGTAGTACTCACATTGAATCGGAATGATAACGGAGTCAGATGCTGTTAAAGAATTAATAGTAAGGATCCCCAAGGATGGTGGACAATCAATTAAAATGTAATCAAACATATGTTTTACTAAATGTAATGATTTCTTTAGCCTTACTTCTCTCGATATGGTAGGGACCAGCTCGATCTCAGCACCAGCAAGTTGAATTGTAGCCGGTATAATCTTCAAGTTAGGAATTGCTGTTTCTGCTATGGCATCCTTCGGATGTACATCATTAATAAGTACGTCATAAATGCAATAGTTCACATCAGCTTTATTAATCCCTATTCCGCTCGTAGTATTGCCTTGAGGATCAATATCAACCAACAGCACACGCTTTCCTAGAGAGGCCAGAGAAGCGCCTAGATTCACAGAGGTTGTGGTTTTACCCACCCCTCCCTTTTGGTTCGTAATTGCAATTATCTTAGACAAATCATTCACCTCAATAAAATCCTATCAAACAATGAAAACCATAGTTTTATAGAAAAGATATAAACACTATACCATATAGAGAAGTCCATTGACATTCATCTATAAAAACACAAACGAAAAGCTCCATATCGGAGCTAAAAGATATCATTTATTAGGGTTTTCCCTTAGGAATACGAATGATAAATTCATAATGATCTTCATGATCCTTCTCATCCGTCTTAATCGTCAATCCCGTACCTGCGACCATTTCAACTGATTGTCGAATTGTATTTAGAGCTAAGCGTATATCTTTAGAAAAACTGATTCTCTTGCTTTTCTTAAGCTTAACCGTTTCTTTGTAAAAGGCTACTCTAGCTTCTGTCTGCTTCACATTTAACTCTTTAGTTATGATGTCTTCTAGCACTTTGATTTGTAACTCTTCTGAATCAAGGGAAAGCAACGCTCTTGCGTGTCGTTCTGTTATTTTACGTTCCAACAGAACTTGCTTGATTACTTCCGGCAGTTGCAGCAATCGGATTTTATTCGCAATCGTCGATTGGCTTTTTCCTAATCGCTGAGCTAAGCTCTCCTGAGTTAAACCGTGAATAATCATCAACTGCTCATAAGCAACCGCTTCTTCTATAGCAGTTAATCCCTCGCGTTGTAAGTTCTCGATTAATGCAATGGATGCTGCCTGTGAATCATTGATCTCACGTACGATTGCTGGTATTGTATCCATTCCAAGCTTTTTGACTGCACGCCATCGACGCTCACCGGCAATAAGCTCGAATTTGTTGTTCCGTATTCTAACAACTATAGGTTGGATCACACCATGAGTCTTAATCGTTTGACAGAGTTCATCTATCCGTTCATCATCGAATATAGTCCTTGGTTGGTAAGGGCTAGATACAATCTCGCTTACTGGGATGTTTTTTATTTCTTCGCTGGCTGCTTTTTCCGTTAATCCAAATAATTTGGATATTTGCTCTTTCATAGTATGCCTTATCACCCAATCTTTGAATTACATGAACTTATATGCACAGCAGGTAAAGGTACTTTGACTATACATAATAAAATTCTCCGAAAAGTTCTAATATCCTGCTTGGAATTATGAACATTTCATAAGAATAATTAATGTAGTAAAAGATGTAAGAATGTTTCACGTGAAACATTTATATTAAGGGTTGTTTTAAAGGTAGTCCCGCTTTTCGTGGATACTTACTAGGTGTTGCAGCTTTCTTACGAATACAAATAATGTGTCTCTCTGAGTTCTCAATCGGCAAACTGAATCGATAAGTATCCTGAATTGCACCCTTCAACTCATAGAGGCTGTTCTTGGCTTCGGCTAATTCCTCTGCAGGATCAGCACCTTTCATAGCAGCAAACAATCCCCCCTGTTTTACAAAAGGAAGACAAAATTCATTCAACACATTCATCTTCGCAACCGCTCGCGCCGTCACAAGATCATATCGATCTCTATGTCCATGTAATCTTGCTACATCCTCAGCCCTGCCATGCAAACAATGTACGCCCTCAAGTCCGAGTACTGAAACAATCTCATTTAGGAACATAATCCGTTTATTGAGCGAATCGATAATTGTGACTTGAAGATGAGGGAACATGATCTTCAAAGGAATACTAGGGAAACCAGCACCAGATCCAATATCTGCTAAAGTCACAACGGAATCGATTGGAACATAAAAAGATAATGAAATCGAGTCATAGAAATGTTTCACGAACACTTGTTCTCTGTCCGTGATTCCTGTTAAATTCATCTTCTCATTCCAAGTTACTAATTGTTCGTAATACAATTGGAATTGATTCCACTGTAATTCAGACAAGGAGAGCTGCTTCATTGCAAGCAGCTCTTCGAATTGACTTTTCACTTGATCCATAATTAACCTCGAGATGCAATGACTTTGTTATAGTGTTCCAAATATACAAGCAGAATTGAAATATCAGCGGGTGTTACCCCTGCTATTCTAGATGCTTGCCCAATAGAGATAGGACGAATATCGGACAAATTTTGTTTCGCTTCATTCGCTAACCCATGAACCGATTTATAATCAATATCTAGAGGAATACGCTTCTTCTCCATCTTTTTCATTCGATCGACATGGATTTGTTGTTTTTCAATATATCCTTCATACTTGATCTGTATTTCAGCTTGTTCCTTCATCTCTTCTGTCAAAGGGAGTGGTGATGGGGACAAGGTCTCTATATGGATATACGTAATCTCTGGCCGCCTTAACAAGGAAATAAGATCAACTGCGTTATTCAATACAGCTGTTCCTGCATCCTCCAGCAACTTCTGTACCTCGGGCTCTGGTCTTATCTTCGTCCCTTTTAAACGTTCTACCTCTTGCTCCACCAGATGCTTCTTGTTCAAGAACCGCTCATATCTAGCTTCTGTGATTAGACCAATCTCATGACCAATCGGAGTCAATCGAAGATCAGCATTATCATGTCTTAATAGCAGACGATATTCTGCTCTTGAGGTAAGCAGTCTGTAAGGCTCATTCGTGCCCTTTGTAACGAGATCATCAATCAGTACACCAATGTATCCTTCTGATCGCCCAAGGATCACTGGGTCCCGTCCTTGTACTTTACGCGCCGCGTTAATGCCGGCCATAACTCCTTGACCAGCTGCTTCCTCATACCCTGAAGTTCCATTAATCTGGCCGGCGGTGAACAAACCAGCAACCTTCTTTGTCTCAAGAGACGGCCATAGTTGGGTAGGAACGATCGCATCATACTCGATAGCATAACCCGTACGCATCATCTCTACCTTCTCCAAGCCAGCGATGGATCGAAGAATTTGCAACTGAACATCCTCAGGCATACTAGTCGATAACCCTTGTACATAATACTCCGAAGTGTTGCGTCCCTCAGGTTCCAGGAATATTTGATGTTTTGGCTTATCAGCGAATCGGACGATCTTGTCTTCAATTGAAGGACAGTATCTAGGTCCAGTACCTTCAATAGCTCCCGAGAACATTGGGGCACGGTGCAAATTCCCGCTAATAATGTCATGAGTCTCACCTGATGTATATGTCAACCAGCAAGGCAACTGCTCATTTGTAGAAGAAACCGTATCAAATGAGAAGAATTTGGGCTGCTCATCTCCAGGCTGAATATCCATCTTGGAGAAATCGATTGAATCTTTATGCACCCGCGGCGGGGTCCCGGTTTTGAAACGAACTAAGTCCAGCTCCAATGAACGAAGACATTCGGATAGCTTAACGGAGGGCTGTTGGTTGTTTGGACCGCTCTCATAAATGAGTTCACCCATAATAACCTTCCCTCTAAGATAAGTCCCTGTCGTCAATACAACCGCCTTCGCCAAATACCTGGCCCCTGTCTTGGTCACAACACCATTACAAACACCATTCTCTACGATTAGCTCCTCCACCATTCCTTGACGTAAGGTCAGATGGTCCTGCTTCTCAATCGTTTCTTTCATCATATGTTGATACAGGAATTTATCAGCTTGTGCCCGAAGAGCATGAACGGCAGGACCTTTTCCTGTGTTTAGCATACGGAGTTGAATAAAGGTTTTGTCAATATTCTTCCCCATTTCACCACCTAATGCATCAATTTCCCGAACTACATGACCTTTAGCCGGGCCGCCAATTGATGGATTACAAGGCATAAATGCAACCATATCCAAATTAATCGTCAACAATAAGGTCTCGCATCCCATACGAGCAGCAGCAAGCGCAGCCTCACAGCCCGCATGCCCTGCCCCGATCACGATGACATCATATTGTCCCGCTTCGTATCCCATGATACATCCCTCCTAACATGTAAAAAAACAACAACGTACTCATATAACCTTATTTACCTAAGCAAAATTGAGAAAAGATTTGATCAATCAAGGATTCACCGACGGAATCGCCGATCATCTCACCTAAGCTTTCCCAAGCACTGCGAACATCAATTTGAATCAAATCAATCGGAATATGTGCCTCCCCTGCTTCTACAGCATCCACGAGTGACACTTTTGCTCTTTTCAACAAATGAATATGTCTCACATTACTGACATACGTGAGGTCTCCGCTTTCCAATTGACCGCTAAAGAACAGGTGCCCGATCGCTTTTTCAAGATCATTCATCCCGCTATTTTCTTTCACAGACATGCGAACAATGCGTTCTTGCGGTAAATGATCGTGCAAAAAGCTTTCATCTAACTGCTTGGGTAAGTCTGTTTTGTTCAGAACAACAATGCTTTCTCTATTCACAATTTGAGTGATAAGCTCCAGTTCATCTGCATGCAAAGGTTCACTCTGATTCAATACCAATATAATTAAATCCGCGTCAGATAGAGCTGTCCGTGACTTCTCTACCCCAATCTGCTCGACTATATCACTTGTTTCCCGTAATCCTGCTGTATCGAGCAGCTTGAGCGGAATCCCATTCACATTCACAATCTCTTCTATAATGTCCCTTGTAGTACCAGGGATATCCGTAACAATCGCTCGATCCTCCTGAGCTAGTGCATTAAGCAAGGAAGATTTACCAACATTAGGTCTGCCCACTATCGCTGTTACTATGCCCTCACGCAGTATTTTCCCTTGTTCTGCAGTCTTTAATAATTCATCTATTCTTTCAATCGCGAGTTTACATTTGTTCCTAATAAATGCAGTCGTTAGCTCTTCTACATCATGCTCTGGATAATCTATATTTACTTCAATATGAGCCATTAATTCAACCAGTTGGAACCTTAAGTCCTTCACATGACGGGATAATGCTCCCTCAACCTGCTTAAGCGCTACTTTGAATGCGCGGTCTGATTTGGCCCGTATCAGATCAATAACAGCCTCAGCCTGCGTAAGATCAATTCTTCCGTTCAGATAGGCTCTCTTCGTGAATTCTCCTGGTTCGGCAAGCCGCACACCTTGATCCAATATAAGCTCGAGCACTTTCTTAACTGAGATAATACCTCCGTGGCAGCTTACTTCAACTACATCCTCCATCGTAAAAGAACGCGGAGCTTTCATTAGTGTAACTAACACTTCTTCTATTCGTTCACCAGTTCCGGGATCTACAATATAACCATAATGGACCGTATGGGTTTGCGCTTCCGCTAATCTCGTTTTAGCTCGAAATAAACCGTCGATAACTGTGAGCGAATCCGGTCCGCTCACACGGATGACCGCGATCCCACCCTCCCCCAAAGGAGTAGAAATTGCTCCAATCGTATCCGTTAACATCATGTAAGCACCTCACAAGTTAGGATCACACGTTGATTGCTGCATTACGTAATGTCCCATTCTACGAAAAAATGCAATGACTCCGATCATCTGAAGTCATTGCATGTCTATATATTTCTAACGAAGAGCGATGACAACTCTCCGATTCGGATCCTCGCCTTTACTGTAGGTCTTAACTTGGGAATGATTCTGTAATTGAGAATGAATGACCTTACGTTCCTGTGGAGACATCGGTTCGAGTACTACTTCCTTGCGGGTTCGAATAACCCGTTTGGCTAACCGATCTGATAATTCTTCAAGCGTCTGCTTGCGACGATCTCGGAAACTCTCAGCATCAAGTACAATTCTGACATGGGAAGTCGAGTATCGATTGGCTACGATGTTCGTCAAGTATTGGAGCGAATCCAACGTCTGACCCCTGCGGCCAATTAAGATACCTAACTCCTTACCGCTCACATTCAACCTAATTCCATCACTAGAATGCTGGATGTCAATGGCAGCCTCGATGTTCATCGTTTGGAAGACATCTTGCAGAAACTTACTTGCTTCTTCAAGCGCATCAGGAATCCATTCCAGTTCAACCTTAGCTTCCTTCGACCCAAAACCGAAAAAACCTTTACTAGGCTGCTCCAGAACCTGGATTTTGACACGATCTTCCGTCGTATTCCACCCAGCTAGTCCAGTCTTTACCGCATCTTCGATTGTTTTCCCCACAACAACAATCTTCTTCATTTCAATTGGCCACCCTTATCGTTTGATCGACCATAAAGGAAATAAGACTGCACAATCGTAAACAAGTTGCTGTATACCCAATATAAAGGTAGTGCTGCAGCAAAATTCATCGACATTACAAAAATCATAACTGGGAAAATAAACATCAACGCTTGCATTTGAGAAGGCATTTGATTAGCCATCATCTTCTGTTGAACAAATGTTGTTAATGCAGCAATCGTTGGTAATACATAATAAGGATCTGGCGTTCCTAATTGCATCCATAAGAATGTATGTTGATTAATCTCACCATTTCTCATAATCGCATGATACAAGGCAATCAATATTGGCATTTGCACAAGGAGCGGAAAACACCCTGCCAATGGATTAACGCCATTCGTCTGAAACAGCTTCATCGTTTCTTCCTGCTGCTTCTTCGGATCATCTTTATACTTTTCTTTGAGCTTCTTCATCTCAGGCTGCAGCAGCTGCATCTTCTTGGAGCTTCTATACTGCTTCAAAGTCAGAGGCAATACCAAGAATCGAATCAAAATCGTTACAACCATAATCGATAATCCATATTGATCCCACAAGAGATCAGCAAACCAGTCCATTAGTGAGGAGAGAGGGTAAATAAAAAACTTGTCCCAAAAACCATTGTCCGGATTAATGGGGTTCGTTTCCGGGCTCATACTGCCACAACCCGCCAATACCAGGATCATAAGCGAGAGTAGAATTAGTGTATAGATACGACGACGGGTCAAAATATGCTTCCTCCTAACCTTCTTATCCAAAGTACACTATACCACATTCTGGGTGCTAAAGAAAACTTTTTATTGCACCTTCTATTTGTAGATTGAAGCGCGTTTTAATGCATGCAGCAAGCACTTCTCCACCTCTTTATACTCCATATCCGCAACTGGCTTACGAGCAATAACTACAATATCGCAGCGCAAGCGAATCCGGTCCGCATGCAGTCTGATAATCTCTTTTACCAATCTGCGTATCCGGTTCCGAACAACGGCATTTCCTATCTTCTTACTGACGGATATCCCGACACGAAAGCGCTCTACTTTGGATTGCGGCAAGCTATAGACGACAAACTGGAAGTTGGCGTTCGATTTACCAAACCGATACACCTTGTTGAAATCTTCTCTTCTAGTTAGCCTTAACTCTCTTTGCATCGTCTATCACCATCAATTTCTCGGATCATTCCATACTTCCTATCTTACACACAATTCATTCGAATTAAACTCCAACACCTTCATATCATCAATCGAAAAAAAAAGACCACCTCGTAAGTGGCCTTCACTTATGCACTGATAACTTTTCTGCCTTTTAAGCGACGAGCTTGGAGAACTTTACGGCCGTTCTTCGTGCTCATTCTTTTACGAAACCCGTGAACCTTTGCGCGCTTGCTCACATTCGGTTTAAATGTCGGTCCCATCTATTGCACCCCCTTAAGGAAATCATCTCCGGTAAAAAATCCAAAAATACCTTTATCAATTAAATCATTTTCATTGTTAAAAGTCAATGCTCATCCCCAGCGCGGAATTTCATTCACATGGGGATAAATTACTAGCGCCATCGATACCGCTCGTCCGACAAATTTCGAAAAGTTAATCACATGTGTATAATCATTTTGTCGAACGTCAATTATTATGTCGATTCTTAACAGACTATAAACAATATATAGTGCTGTTGACAATTTTCATACACAAGGGGTTGAAAATGTGGATAATTGTCTGAATTTCATTGAAAACAGGCTTTTATTCTGCTATCATGATATTGTTTTCGGTTGTGTATAAACTTCAAATATCCTCAACTTATCAACAACATGTGGATAACTTTGTGAACAATTTCCCCTAACAGTTTTTGACTCATTTCCAATTATGATGGAATACTGTGGATATTTTTCGACGTTTTCCCGCAACATTTGACATAGCAAGGCTTGTTCTTGCATGTTCGGCAATAGAAGGAGTGAACAAATTGTGGATGGTCACATACAAGAATTATGGCACCAAGTGTTGTCCATCATCCAGACCAAAGTCAGCAAGCCAAGCTTTGATACATGGCTGAAGTCAACCAGGGCAACTGTATTTACAGATACATCGCTTGTTATTTGCGCGCCGAATAACTTTGCCAAACAATGGTTAGAGAATCGCTACTCTAAGATGATTAAAAGCACTGTATTTGAAGTATTTGGTAAGCAGATTGAGCTTTCATTTACACTTCAGGAGATGGATCCTGCACCTGTTACCAAGAACATTGAAACACCCGTCCTGCAACCTGCAAAGCAGAATGTCTCACCTGAGGATCAACTCTTCAGCATGATGAACCCTAAATATACTTTTGACACATTCGTTATCGGATTAGGGAATCGTTTCGCCCATGCAGCATCCTTGGCTGTTGCTGAAGCACCAGCCAAATCATACAATCCATTGTTTCTCTATGGAGGAGTAGGTTTAGGCAAGACTCATCTTATGCATGCGATCGGGCATTATGTTCAAGAGCATAATCCGAGTGCACGCGTGATGTATATTTCTTCTGAGAAGTTTACGAATGAATTCATTAATGCGATCCGAGACAATAGGGGCGAAAGCTTCCGTCACAAATATCGTAATATCGATGTTTTGTTAATTGACGATATTCAGTTTTTGGCCGGAAAAGAACAGACGCAAGAAGAATTTTTTCATACCTTTAATGCCCTTCATGAGGAACGAAAGCAAATTATCATTTCTAGCGATCGTCCGCCCAAAGAAATTCCGACCTTGGAAGACCGGCTGCGTTCCCGCTTTGAATGGGGCTTGATGACCGATATCCAACCTCCTGATCTTGAGACAAGGATCGCAATTCTTCGCAAGAAAGCTAAGTCAGAGAACCTGGATATTCCGAACGAGGCCATGGTCTACATAGCCAATCAGATCGATACGAACATTCGTGAGCTAGAAGGAGCACTTATTCGCGTAGTTGCGTACTCATCCTTGGTAAATCAAGACATATCCACTCACTTGGCGGCTGAAGCCCTAAAAGATATTATCCCATCAAGTCGCCCTAGAATGATAACCATGCATGACATCCAGCAGCGTGTAGGCGAGTTCTACGGACTCAAGATTGAGGATTTCAAGGCGCGTAAACGGACCAAAGCGGTTGCTTTCCCGAGACAAGTTGCGATGTATCTATCCAGGGAGCTTACAGACTACTCGTTGCCGAAGATAGGAGAGGCCTTCGGAGGACGTGATCACACAACCGTCATTCATGCACATGAGAAAATCTCGACAGCCATTCAACAGGATCAGGATTTATATAAAATTGTCAACAACCTTACCGAAAAAATCAAAAATCATCAGCTTAATTAAGCGAAGCCTATGCACAAACTATACACATGTGGATAGGCTTTGCTATCATAGGGTTTACCCACATATCCACATATTCAGGGCCCCTATTACTACTAAAAGATTTAAAACCTATATTCTTATGACCATTTGTCGCGAAATAGAACCACGGGAGTGACATGATGAAAATTAATATTTTGAGAGAAGAATTAAACCAAGCCATCCAACAAGTATCCAGAGCAATCTCATCGAGAACGACAATTCCAATCCTCAGCGGGATCAAAATTGAAGTCGATGCAAGAGGAGTAACCTTCACAGCCAGCGACACAGAAATCTCTATTCAGAGTTTTGTGCCGACGGAGAAGGAAGATTTGACAATCGTAGAAGTGATTCAGCCGGGAAGTGTAGTTATCCCAGCCAAGTTTTTCACAGAAATGATTCGAAAGCTGCCTTCCCCTCAAGTTGAAATTCAGGTAAAAGAGAACTTTATTACGTGGATCCGTTCTGGAACAGCGGAGGTTCAACTAGTTGGCTTGGATCCAGAAGAATATCCTCAATTGCCAGATCTTGAAGAAGATAATAAAGTATCTATCGCTAGCGATTTATTAAAAACGATGATTCGACAAACGACATTCGCAGTGTCAACCAGTGAAACTAGTCCTATTCTAACGGGTGTTTTTTGGCAATTTGATTCCAACTACTTGAAGCTGATTGCTTGTGACCGGTTACGGATGGCCAGCAGAGAAGCGAGTATTCAGACCAGTGACCAGTGGGATCCTAAGACCAGCATCGTAATATCTGGTAAAAGTTTGAATGAGTTGAATAAATTATTGCCAGATCAGACAATGCTGATAGATATCGTAGTTGCGGACAATCAGGTTTTATTCAAAATAGATTCCTTACAGTTCTTCACTCGTATCTTGGACGGGACTTATCCGGATACAAGCAAGTTAATTCCGTCATCGTTCAGTACGGAATTGACGATAAACACTAGAAAGTTGGCCGATGCTATCGACCGAGCATATCTATTGTCACGTGAGGAAAAGACGAACATTGTTAAAATCATTATGAAAGACGAACAAACTCTCGAGGTTTCGTCCAGTTCTTCCGAGCTTGGAAAAGTAACAGAGCAAGTGGATGTTGAGCAGCTGACCGGTGAATTAATCAGCATCTCCTTTAATTCGAAATATATGCTTGATGCACTCAAGGTAATTGATAGTGAGTTTATAGCCATGGGCTTCCGCGGACCTATGCAGCCTATTATCATCAAACCCGCGGATCATGCGAATATGCTGCACCTCATCATGCCTTACCGCACAACGAATTGATCGGATCGGAGTGAGCAAATACGGATGAAACCTATTACGATTCAAACCGAATATATTACACTTGGACAGTTTCTAAAGTTAGCGGACTGCATATCCACAGGTGGACAAGCCAAAAGTTTTCTGCAGGAAGCCGTTATAGAAATCAACGGATCTGTGGATAACCGCAGAGGACGCAAATTATATGCCAAGGACGTAGTGGATGTGAAAGGGTGCGGTCGGTTCGAGGTCGTCCGGGCATAGCTTATAGAGCTGCGCCATGTAGTGCGTTTCTTCGAAACGGTTTAGGAGGATTGCAATTGTTTCTCAACAAGCTGTCATTGCAGAACTACCGCAATTACGAACATGTGGATTTCTCAACAACGTCGAATATCAACATGTTCGTAGGTCCGAATGCGCAAGGGAAAACCAACTTACTCGAATCGATCTATGTGCTCGCTTTAACCAAATCACACCGGACGCATCAAGACAAAGAATGGATCGGATGGAACGGCCAAAAAGCGTTAATCCACGGAGAGATTGAGAAGAAATACGGACCATGCACACTCGACTTGCAGGTATCGGCACAAGGTAAACGCGCTAAGATAAACGGCTTGGAGCAAAAAAAGTTAAGTGATTTCATTGGACAGCTGAATGTCGTCATGTTCGCACCTGAAGATCTGGAGATTGTAAAAGGAGCCCCTGGTATCCGCCGAAGATTTCTAGATATGGAGATTGGCCAAGTTCAGCCATCGTACCTGCATGACCTGTCTCAGTATCAAAAAGTGCTTGTACAGCGCAATAATTTACTCAAACAAATGAACCAACATGCCTCATTCGCTGCTCAGTTAGAAGTATGGAATGATCAATTGGTTCAATTTGGTATTAAAATTATGAAAAAACGTCAAAGCTTTATAAGAAAGCTGCAAGTTTGGGCAGAAACGATTCATCAAGGGATTACGAATCACTCCGAACAGCTGCGAATTGTGTACAACCCTTCGTTTGCGTTTGACGATTCTGCACAACTTCCTGTTCTATTTGATCAATTTATGATAAAGTTATCACAGGTGAAAGACCAAGAAATTCGGCGCGGTATGACTTTGTACGGTCCCCATCGCGATGATTTGACCTTTCTGATCAATGATAAGGATGTCCAAACGTACGGATCGCAAGGGCAACAGCGGACAACTGCCTTATCCTTGAAGTTGGCCGAAATTGAATGTATCCGAGAAGAAGTGGGGGAATATCCAATTCTCCTGCTCGATGATGTTTTATCCGAGTTGGATACGTTTCGCCAGACCCAATTGATCGAGACGTTTCAAGGAAAAGTGCAAACTTTTATTACTACAACCGGAATCGAGAGCATCAAGCTAGACAAGCTGAACCATGCTGCCATTTATAATGTGCAGGACGGTAAACTCGTCTAGTCTTGAACACGATTAGGAGCTGGTCACACTGTTCATTCATTTAGGCGGAGAGAAGATCATCCGTGCATCGGAGTTAATAGCGATATTTGATTTATCAATCGAGAAGTCTTCGAAGATATCCAAGCATTTTATTCAGCATGCCCATAAAGACCGTAACGTGGAAGTGATTGGAGAGGAAGAGTGTAAATCACTTGTAATAACCCAATCCAAGGTGTTCTACTCTCCGGTTTCCTCCACAACCCTCAAGAAGCGTGCTCAAGTGCTCTTGGCCAACGAGATTGAAGTTTTTTCAAATCAGAGAAGTAGGTGACCGGAATGACAATCAATCAAAACGCTTATGATGAGAGCCAGATTCAAGTTCTGGAGGGCTTGGAAGCGGTTCGCAAGCGGCCGGGTATGTATATCGGGTCAACGGGACCGAGAGGGCTTCACCATTTGGTTTGGGAAGTAATCGACAATAGTATTGACGAAGCACTCGCAGGTTACTGCGATACAATTACGGTGACTGTTCACAAAGACAACAGCGTAACCGTTATAGATAATGGCCGTGGTATTCCGGTTGGTGAGAACACAAAGCTCAAGAAATCTACAGTCGAGGTTGTTTTAACCGTACTCCATGCCGGAGGGAAGTTTGGCGGAGAAGGATACAAGGTTTCGGGTGGATTGCATGGTGTCGGTGTCTCAGTTGTTAATGCCTTGTCTGAAGATTTAAGCGTTCAAGTCAAGAGGGAAGGCAAGATTCACCAGCAGGAATTTCGTCGGGGTATTCCTCAGTATGACCTTAAGGTCGTTGGAGATACCGAAGAAACGGGAACCATAGTCCGATTCAAGCCTGATTCCGAAATTTTCACTGAAACAACAGAATATGATTACGATATTCTACAGTCCCGTATCCGCGAGATTGCGTTCCTCAACAAAGGGGTTACCCTCCACCTGAACGATGAGCGCACGGATACTTCCAATACATTTGTTTTCGAGGGCGGGATCATCTCCTTCGTTGAATACCTGAACCGTAATCGTGTAGCGATTCATGAACCGCCGATCTATGTAGAAGGCGATAGAGACCATATTCATATCGAAATTGCCATTCAGTATAACGATAGTTATACCGAGAACATTTATTCTTTTGCTAATAATATTAATACCCATGAGGGCGGGACCCATGAATCTGGCTTTAAGAGCGCCCTTACTCGGATATTGAATGATTATGCGCGTAAGACGAATGCCCTCAAAGACAATGATTCAAACTTATCCGGAGATGATGTGCGTGAAGGGCTAAGCGCTATTATTTCCGTTAAGATTCCAGAACCCCAGTTCGAGGGTCAGACCAAGACTAAGCTTGGTAACGGTGAAGTGCGCGGGATTGTAGAATCCTTGTTTGCTGAGAAGCTGCAAATGTTTCTCGACGAGAATCCGGCTATCGCTCGTAAAATTCTGGAGAAGGGTATTCAAGCTGCTCGTGCTCGTGAAGCGGCCAGAAAGGCTCGGGAATTAACTCGTCGTAAAAGCGTATTGGAAGTTAGCTCGCTGCCTGGTAAACTTGCAGACTGCTCTTCCCGGGATGCGTCTATTAGTGAGATTTATGTCGTAGAAGGAGATTCTGCGGGCGGGTCTGCCAAACAAGGTCGCGACCGTCACTTTCAAGCGATCTTGCCCCTAAAGGGTAAGATTCTGAATGTCGAGAAAGCAAGGCTGGACAAAACGTTGTCCAACTTGGAGATTCGCGCGATTATTACAGCACTTGGAACTGGAATTAGCGATGATTTCGATCTTTCCAAGGCACGTTACCACAAAATCATTATTATGACCGATGCTGACGTCGATGGAGCTCATATTCGAACTTTGCTCCTGACGTTCTTCTACCGGTATATGCGTAAAATTATCGAGGCTGGCTATATTTATATTGCCCAACCGCCTCTCTATAAGATTGAACGTAACAAAACCGCTCGTTATGCTTATAACGACAAACAAAGAGCAGCGATTATCGAAGAGTTTGGAGAAGGCGCCAAGGTCAATGTGCAGCGGTATAAAGGTCTCGGGGAAATGAACCCCGAGCAGCTGTGGGAAACAACGATGGACCCGGAAAGCCGAACCCTACTGCAGGTTAGCATCCAAGATGCTATTGAAGCGGACGCGATCTTCGATACCCTAATGGGGGATAACGTAGAGCCTCGTCGCGAATTCATTCAAGAGCATGCAAGGTATGTTACGAACCTGGATATTTAACTCTGGAGGTAAACCATGGCTGAAGAGAGACAATCAGTTAAAGAAATAGATATTGGATCGGAAATGCGAACATCCTTTATGGCTTATGCGATGAGTATTATCGTAAGCCGTGCTTTACCTGATGTTCGGGACGGGCTGAAGCCCGTCCACCGCAGAATATTGTTTGCCATGTCCGAGCTGGGTATGACTTCGGACAAGCCATTTAAGAAATCAGCACGTATTGTCGGTGAAGTTATTGGTAAATATCACCCCCATGGTGATTCCTCCGTATACGAGGCAATGGTCGGAATGGCCCAGGATTTCACTTACCGGAATATGCTCGTTGATGGACATGGGAATTTCGGATCTGTTGATGGAGACTTCGCGGCTGCTATGCGGTATACGGAAGCCCGTTTATCGAAGATTTCGATGGAACTGCTTCGGGATATGCAGAAAGAGACGGTCGATTTCATTCCCAACTATGATGGCGAAGAACATGAGCCTTCTGTTCTTCCATCCAGATACCCCAACTTACTGGTGAATGGTTCCTATGGTATTGCTGTAGGGATGGCAACCAGTATTCCACCGCATAATCTAGGCGAAGTTATAGATGCGGTTCAACAGATTATTGATGATCCAGAGGTTACACCGCTTGAGCTGATGCAATCGATCAAGGGTCCGGATTTCCCGACAGGATCTTTTATCCTTGGCCGAGAAGGGATTCGATCAGCCTATACAACGGGACGCGGTTCCGTTACAATGCGCTCCAAAGTGAACATTGAGGAGAACAATAACAAAACCCGGATTATTGTGTATGAGATCCCGTACAAGGTCAATAAAGCAAGACTCGTAGAGAAAATCGCAGAGTTAGTCAGAGATAAAGTGATAGATGGAATTACGGATCTACGCGATGAATCCGACCGTACTGGTATGCGTATTGTGATCGAGCTTCGTAGAGACGTCAATCCGAACGTGGTATTGAATAATTTATACAAGCACACACCCATGCAGTCCAATTTCGGTATGATTATGCTTGCTCTTGTAAATGGTGAGCCGAAGGTTCTGAATTTGAAAGAAATGCTTCACCACTATTTGAAACATCAGCAAGAGATTATTCGTCGCCGAACGGAATATGATCTTAAAAAGGCTGAGGCCAGAGCACATATTCTTGAAGGGTTACGAATTGCTTTGGACCACTTGGACGAGGTCATTGCCTTGATCCGAGCCTCACGTACGACAGAATTAGCCAGAGATGGCTTAATGGAACGTTTCCAACTAAGCTACGAGCAAGCCCAAGCGATTCTGGATATGCGTTTACAGCGCTTAACGGGTCTCGAACGTGAGAAGATCGAAAGCGAGTATGCTGAGTTGTTAGCCAAAATCGCAGAGTTCCGCGCTATTCTGGGGGATGAACAGCTTATTCTTGCGATCATTAGCGATGAATTGAAAGAGATCAAAGAAAAATACGCAGATGCTAGAAGATCAGAGATTACGATCGGTGAAGAAAGCATCGAAGATGAGGATTTGATCCCACGCGAAGATGTTATCATCACGATTACCCATACGGGTTATATCAAACGTCTGCCAGTAACGACTTACCGCAGCCAGAAGCGCGGCGGTAGAGGCGTAGTCGGGATGGATACGAAGGAACATGACTTCGTAGAGCATCTGTTCGTTACGAACTCGCACCACTACTTGTTATTCTTCACGAACAAGGGTAAGGTGTATCGACTCAAAGCTTACGAAATTCCTGACTTAAGCCGTACGGCCCGGGGGACTCCAATCATTAACTTGATCCAAATCGAGCAAGGTGAAATGGTCAATGCCGTTATACCGGTAGAGGAATTTGGTCCTGATCAATACTTGTTCTTCGCAACGAAGAATGGGATTGTGAAGAAAACAAGTCTTGATGATTATTCGAATATTCGCAAAGGCGGTTTGATCGCCATTAACCTGCGCGAGGACGATGATCTGATTGGAGTTAAACTTACGGACGGCAATCAAGAGATCATTATGGGAACGAAGCAAGGGATATCCATTCGCTTCCCAGAACAAGATGTGCGTCCAATGGGTCGATCCGCTACGGGTGTGAAGGGGATCAACATCTCCTCCAAAGATGCTGTAATTGATATGGATGTTGTAAACATTGATCATGATGTGCTTATTGTAACGTCCAAGGGTTATGGCAAAAGAACTCCGATGAGTGAGTACCGGATTCAGTCTCGCGGCGGTAAAGGGATCAAGACGCTTAATGTAACGTCTAAGAATGGTCTGGTTATTAGTCTAAAGGTTGTTCGAGACGAAGAAGATCTTATGATTATTACAGAATCGGGGACGATTATCCGAACCAGTATGTCAGGAATCAACACGATGGGGCGTAATACACAAGGTGTCCGTCTAATTCATACTCGTGAAGATGATGAAGTAGCAACCGTAACACGTGTTGAAAAAAGTGAAGAGATAGCCATTGATGATGAGGCTGAAGAATAAAAAAATTAAGGATTGGTATTACAAACCAATCCTTTTTGTTTTACAATAGGAAATACGGACTAATTCGAGGTGGGGGGATAGTATGGCAGTTGTTCCCGTTTCCCAGCTAAATAGCGGAGATATAATTATTGAAGATGTTCTCACTAAACTTGGGAATATTTTGATAAATAAAGGGAAAGTGATTACGGATAGGGAAATCGAAGTATTAAGAGCTTTTATGATTCCTTTCGTGGATATTGAAGTAGAAGAGAGCGAAGATTCTGAACGATCAGAGCTCAAAGCAGAAGAAAGCGCACTGCCCTTTTATATAGAATATCATAATATGTTGCAATTGCTGAAACGAGTGTTCCGCAATGCAGCTGCGGGTGCCAACTTACCTGTTTTAGAAATTCGTAATACGATGGAAGCACTGGTCGCACAGATTCATCATTATCATGTACTGACTTATACTCCCAAAACAATGCATATGTCGGAATACATTTATCACAACAGTCTTATGGTTGCACTAACTTCTTACAATCTTGCCAAATGGCACGGATTATTAGCCAAAGACTTGTTCCCGATTGCACTTGCAGGACTGTTTCATGATATAGGCAATGTTAGAATCGATTCAGCGATTCTAGAGAAACCTTCCCGCCTTACGGGGGCTGAGCTTGAGGAGATGCGTAGGCACACGATATATGGCTATCAGATTCTTAAGACAGTTCCTTCGATCAATGAGGGAGTTAAACTCTGTGCATTGCAGCACCATGAGAAGGAAGATGGGTCTGGATACCCTCTTGCACTGAAAGGGGATAAGATCCACCCCTATGCCAAATTCGTAGCGGTTGCTGATATTTTTCATGCAATGACGGGCCCGCGTACATATAAGAAGCCATCTTCACCTTACATAGTATTGGAACAATTAATGACGGACTCCTTTGGAAAACTGGATCCTACTATCGTACAAACGTTCATTACGAAGGTAACTCAATTCCATCAAGGTACTGTAGTTCGGTTAAGTGACAATCGGATCGGAGAGATCATTTTTACAGACAGAGCAACCCCTACAAGACCTATGGTTAATGTAAACGGCACGATTATTAATCTAGCAGTTGAGCGAAAACTATTTATACAAGAAGTTATGCCTTGACATCACTTCCATAGACATGGTATATTAGTTTTCGCCTCTTCTGAGAGGTTCGATGAAAGAAACTGCAATCGAAGGTTGTTCAAAAAAACTTCTTGCAATCGAGTAGGCGAATGTGGTATATTAATCAGGTCGCTGTTCGGAAGGTTCTCACCCGAAGACAGCAAGATTGTTCCTTGAAAACTGAACAACGAACGTGCAAGTTTTAACGGCCATATGGCCAAAAACAAGCTAGACTCGTTTTAAGAGCAAGTCAAATTTCTACCT
>NZ_JCAUBA010000021.1:0-126773 GCF_059692235.1 Paenibacillus sp. J2R1T-4
CGAAAACGATCCAACAGCACCCTTGGCTACATGTCACCGATGCGCTTCGAACAGGAGTACTACAGACACGTTGCCTGAGTTAGGGGGGTCTACTTTCTTGACAGAAGAGCATTTTCCTGCTTATTTCAACCGTTCCGCCTGCGGAGCTCATTTTAACACGGGTTTTCCTGCTTATTTCACTCGGACAGCCTCCAGCTTATTTTGCTCATTCCGTTCTCGGAGTTTAAACAATCAAAAATGCCGCCCTTTACAGGACGGCATTCCATATAAGCGTTCCTCGCGATCTAACAATATGAAGCAAACCGCTCCTTCAAACGTCCAGACATCCACGCAGTCAAATCCCACAGATCCGCAACAGGGTCATTGGTGAATGGCAGGGTATGTAAATAACCAGGAGGGCCAAATTCAGGAGTAACCGTCAGGATATCTTTGTTTCTCTTGGCATTCTGAAGCAAGATTTGCTCCCACCAGCCTTCGTGGGCTTCTAGTTCTTGCCTATATTCAGGCGCTGCTGGGTGCGGGACCTGCGGACCCTCCGCATAACCGACTCTTGCATGAATATGGATCGAATTATTAATAATGGTTCGAAGATTATCAGATTGATCCGCTAACAACGATTCACATACGCAGCAGAAATGACTGAAGTCAGCCGTAATCTTGAGCTCCGGGTATTCTTTCAGCATGTTAGCCGTGTTCCATGGCGTGAAGAATGCTCGCCCGCGATGAGTTTCATGTCCAATGCGTACTCCAACAGCATCCTCCAACCGCAATGCTTTCTCGAAGAAAGCCCGCTGTGCATCATACGGTGTGCTGTCTTTCAGGCTGTGTGAATTGATCAGGGTCGGTTCAAGCTTGGCGGCTTGTTCGACTTGTTCGCGCAAGGAAGGGAAGTGGTCCCCTCCTTCTGTGAATACTTGAACAATTAACTCGAGCTTATGCTCCTTGACCATAGCCAGGAATGGCTTAATCTCGTCCTCCTGAGGAATGACGGTCTCAATGCCTTCATAACCTGCTTCAATAATTTGTCTGGTCTTCTCTAGCAACGATGAGCCTGGCATACCCCAAGTCGATTTTATCATTTTCAATTTCATGATGGTTTTCTCTCCCTTTTTAATTGTGTAGTTTCATATTCTTGTTTTAATTGAATAATCACGCGGCTTAACGAATACGTTTGCTTCGCTTTCATCCACGCAGATCTTGCCAACTGATATCGATAAGTGGGATCGGCCATCACTAGCTCCAAGGCGTTGCACAGACCTATTGGATCATTAGGCTGCACTAACAACCCGTTGCGGCCATGCTCGATCTGTTCGGCAATTCCCCCGACATCCGTACCCACTAATGCCAAACAGCAGAGAGCTGCTTCTGCGAAAACAGATCCAAAGGCTTCCGCACGGGAAGGAAGGACGAATATATCAAAGAAAGGCATGAATTCCTCAGGATGCAGCATATATCCATAAAAAATAATTTCTTCATAGATGTTCAGGTCAATTGCCATTTGTTCCAGCTCTTCACGAATCGGACCATCTCCGATCAGGTGAAGAACGAATGGGTGCCCTCGTCTCTTAAGCTCCGCGCATGCTGCAAGCAAGGTGTCCATCCCTTTGGCTGGTACTAGCCGGCACACGGTAATTAGCTGCGGGACCACATTCTCATGGGCAAAAGGGCGGAATCTCCGCTCATCGAAGCCATTCGGGATCACACGAATATGACTGCCATCCACCATGTAGTCTGCCGCGTAGCTTTTGAAAGATTGCGACACCGTCAAAATCCCATCAAGCTGATACTCCAGCTCTCTGTATAAGGAAGTCAAGAAGTTATGCTCCGCCCCGCCTTCCTCAATCTTGCCATTCAAGATCAACTCACGCTCATAGCTGGAGTGGATGGTAAGCAGGACTGGAGTATTAGGGAACAGCTGCTTCATGACCAGAGCGGCTATAGGGTGATGAGCATGAATCAGGTCGTAGCTCTTCTTGATGCGAAGCCGCGTCCACCATACGTAGTCCTTATAAGTTTGAATGTACTTGTCTACAATCATGTTGCCTGCGTATTGGGTCCAATCGAAGGTAGCAAAGGCCACACTCTCCGTTCCTTTACTCCTTACCCGCTTAGGGATAGAGAACAGCTCCATCTCCCATCCTTTTTCGAGAAATTGCTCGCGTATATACGGAACCATGGAGGAAACCCCGCCCGGTTGCTCCGGAGGGAAAAACAAAGCTTGTAATATATTCATGTGTGTTCGCTCCCATTTCGTAATCTGCGTTGTGAGAAATCTGCTATAATACGGATACAGTCCAGTTTTCAGTTTGGAGGCAGCTTTGATTTGAATTTATCAGATTTGTTCGTCGGAGCATATGCGCAGGTATTCACGTTGTCCTGCATGTTAATCATATTACTCATGATGTTCATCATGTCCTTGCGGTTGCTCTGGGATCGCAAGCGTAAAGCGTATATGACGCTCACTGCAGCCCTGCTTCTCATTATCATTCAGCATATGATACTCATCGTGTTGGCGGTTCGCAGTGACACGGCATTACCTTGGATTAATATCGCGGAACAGGTATTGACTGTAGTTTCGTATACGACTCTGAACATGGCCATTTATCAATTATACAACTCAACAAAAACGAGGGATACCCTTTATTTCTATTCTTTTATGCTCGTCACCTTTCTCTTGACTTTTGTGCAGCTGCAAATCCCGAAATGGCTTCAGGGTACGGACAGACAGGTTCAATTGCTGCAAAATATAGGGCTGGAGCTTTACTTATTCCTACTTATCCTGATCGGACTAGTCATCATTCCTCCGCGTATCGGACAAGCCGTTAAATACCAGATCGCAACGGCAGGTTTTTTGGTCTGTCATATGGCTCACATTGTTAATTTATATCTCGTAGACGAACCGCTGCTAGTAATTAATTTGATTCAGTATTACGTACCTATCTTTATTTACTTTATTCTGTTCCTGTTTCTATTTGATCGGATTGTTGAGCTGATGCACACGATCTACCGCTCCTCTATCACAGATGGATTAACGGGACTATACAACCGCAAATACTTTGTAAAACGTGTTTCTCAGTATACTGCTCGCGAGTTGCCAGTATATATTCTTTTCCTGGACCTCGATAATTTCAAAAAGCTGAATGACACGAGAGGTCACCAAGCAGGTGATGATGCTCTGAGGCGAGTCGCTCACATTTTATTGGATGAGAGCGAACAGATTGGGATGGCTGGACGCTATGGCGGGGAAGAAATGGTCGTTCTAGTGACGGATCATTCGGTCAAACCAGGCGAAATGGCTGAACAAATCAGGGCCAGAATCGAGCAGGAGGCCGAGGTTACGGTTAGTATCGGATACAGTAAATACCGTAAGGGACAGACGGCAGAGGAATTAATACGCGAAGCGGATCATGCCATGTACAATGCCAAGGCGAACGGGAAGAACAAAGTTGTCAAGTTCACCAAAAGCATGGCAAAGATGTAGTCAGGAGTTGGGCTAGTTAATTATTGATGAGCTTCATAGCCCGCATTACCCGCGATTCCAGAATAAAGCACGGAACTCTAACGGTGTCATCCCCTCATGCTCTTGAAACTTTTTGTGAAAATAACTGATCGTAGTATATCCAGCTTGCTCAGCTATTCGATTCACCGGCCAGTCCGAATGTTCCAGCAATAGCTGCTTGGCCGTCTGTATACGGCATGTCGTCATGAACGTTGAGGGAGTCATCTGAGTCGCTTTTTTGAACAATTTGCAAAAATAAAAAGGGCTCACCTTGGCTTGCTCGGCCCATTCCTCAAGTATGAACGGCTCTGCAGATCTCCGCCTCATTTCCGGCAGAATGTGATGGATCCGCTCTAATGCTTCTGTACTCCTATTCGCCGTGAGCGGAATCGCTTGATTAATAAACTCGGCCAACACCCAGTAAGTTAACCCCGACAAACGCGGCACATGGAGGAAATTATGCTCCGATGACTCGTTTAATAGCTCCTCATGCGCCTCTTCCCAAGGCTTCAGTTGCTTAAGCGTCCACAACGGCGAGGTGCGGAAGCCTCTTTCATTAAGAAAGGAGTGAACCTCCTTCCCGTAAAAATGCACCCACCGTACACTCCATGGATCATCCTTGCTTGTATAATATTTCTGCTCCTGAAGCGGATAGTAAAGAAAAGCGTCTCCTCTTTGTAAAAGGCGGGTCTCCTGTCGATTCTCCAAATATCCCTTTCCTCCGACTATGACGTGAATACTAAATGTTTGCCAGGTGTTCTCAGCCCGATCCACTACATGCTCTTGTTCATCCCAATACCAACCTACCGATTCCGGCAAGCAAAAATAGGGATGTCCCGTTAAAGTCGGCAATGCCACGTGCAGTCTCATTTTCTCCCACCTATCGCAATATCGTGGTATCCAGACCAATAAAATGTCATGTTCATTTTATATTCTCCCTACTATAATAGCAATATAGTCCTATAATCTAACAAATAGAGGTGAATCCAGAATGAGTAGCACAAAGAAGCTTCGCTGGGGGATTGTCGGCTGCGCCGGTATTGCCATCCGTTCCGTAATCCCAGGTATTCAGGCATCACAGACGGGAGAGGTTGTTGCCATTGCTAGCCGGGATGGTGAGAAAGCCAGATCAACCGCCGAGAAATTAGGTATTCCAACTGCGTATGACAGCTATGAAGCGCTTCTTGAGGACGACTCGATCGACGCTGTGTATATCCCGCTCCCTAATCATTTGCACAAGGAATGGACCATCCGCGCCGCGGAAGCAGGTAAACATGTATTGTGTGAAAAGCCTTTTGCTCTGACGGCAGCAGAAGCTGTCGAGATGGCAGAGGCTTGCGCCAAAGCAGGCGTGCATCTTGCTGAAGCTTTCATGTATAGACATCATCCAAGATATGATCGCATCAAGGAAATTGTCGCATCTGGCGAAATCGGCACCATTCGCGGTATTCACGGGACCTTTACATTTAACTCATCCGGAGCAACCGAGAACGTTCGTTTCCATCGCGAAATGGGCGGAGGTGCTTTGTACGATATAGGGTGTTATCCGATCTCCGCTGCTCGGTACATCCTGGGTAAAGAGCCCGAGGCTGCAACCGTAACAGCATTCTTTTCGCCGCAACACGGCAACGTCGATATGATGGCATCCGGACTAATCGAATTTCCCGATAGCGTCGGATTAACCTTCGATTGTGCGATGTGGGCGGCATTCCGCAATACTCTTGAAATTCTGGGCACAGAGGGTCGCATCTACTTGCCTTCTGCCTTCATTTCACCTCCAGATCAAATATCTGAGTTCACGGTATTTGGTAAGGAAGAACGGGTGGAAACATTCGCGCCAACGAATCAATATGCTCTGCAAGCCGATGATTTTGCCCATACGGTATGGGGAGATCAAGCTGCCCGCTTCGAGTCGGCGGATGCTGTGAACAACATGAGAATTCTGGACGCCTGCCTACTCTCAGCAGATGATAGAATACGAGTGGAACTTGGAGGAACTAAATCATGAACTTTTTCTCAATTCAAGGTATTCAAAAGCAGGTCTCCCAGTTAATTATGGGAACGGATTACTTCAATCCCGATATTCAAGAGAAAGTGAACGGGATTCTCGATTCCTATCTCGGGATTGGCGGGAATACAGTCGATACGGCTTATGGTTATTCAGGCGGCGGGAGCGAGCGTGCAATCGGCAATTGGATGACAGCACGCGGCAATCGCGATCAAATTATTGTATTGACCAAGGGCGGCCATCCGAATGCAGCGGGCAAACGAATTAACAAGGCTGCCATTGCAGAAGAACTGGAGACGAGCCTGGAGCGTCTTCAAATCGATTATATCGATCTATATGCCCTGCATAGAGATGACACCGACCTGCCGGTTGGCGTAATTGTTGAGATCCTGAACGAACACATCGAGTCAGGCCGCATCCGGGCAATCGGGGGCTCGAACTGGAGCCACCAGCGGCTGCAGGAAGCTAACGATTACGCGGCTTCCCACGGTCTGGTCGGCTTCAGCTTCAGCAGCCCGAACCTGAGCCTCGCGAAACCACAGGATGCATACTGGGCTGGCTGTATCTCAGCCGATGCAGATACATGCAAGTGGCACGAAGCGACACAGATTCCGCTGCTTTCCTGGTCCTCACAAGCGCGCGGCTTCTTCACTGGACGTTACACACCAGACAACTTGGAGAACGCAGACTTGGTGCGCGTGTTCTACAACGATGCTAACTGGGAGCGATATAACCGTGCTTCGAAGCTGGCCGCTGAGAAAGGGTACACCACGATCCAGATCGCACTTGCGTACGTTCTGAATCAGCCATTCCCATCTGCCGCTCTGATCGGTCCGCAGAATCAAGAGGAAATGGACTCCTGCAAAGAAGGCGCGGCGATCAAGCTGACGCCGGAAGAGCTCGCTTGGCTGGACTTGTCGGCTGAATAAGTCTTTACAAGAACACACATCAGTAATTCAGATGCTCCGACACGCCTAATCGTGTGTCTGGGGCTTTTTTGTATTATATTGTAGTGTAGATCGCCTAAAGTTCCGCTATAATCACATTAAGATTGCAGAACGGGTTTACGGAGGTTTCAGCATGAAGCTTTTATGGGTGGAGGATGAAAAGCGTATTGTGGAAGAGGGAACTCTTTTTTTGGAGCAAGAGGGCTGTAAGGTAACACATGCCGCTTCTTCTGAGCAAGCCGTTACATTGTTGAACCAGGAAAACTTTGACCTGATGTTGCTTGATTGGATGCTGCCTGGACAACAAGGCATTGATTTATGCAAAGAAGTACAGTCCCGTTGGAAGGTTCCTGTCATCATGTTAACAGCTAAAACGGAAGAATGGCATAAGGTGATTGCGCTGGAGATTGGTTCAGATGATTATATAACAAAACCATTTGGCATGAGAGAGCTGCTAGCAAGGATCAAAGCCGTGCTCCGCAGATCAGGCAGATTACAGCATAATCCGGCTGAAGACAATAGTCAAACGATCCAGATTGATGGTTTGATCCTCGATGTTCATCGCCACGAAGTGAGCAAAAATGGTCAGCGACTACAATTAACTCCAACGGAATTTGCCCTTTTGATTACCTTAGCGAGGCAACCCAGGCGTGTATTCAGCCGCCTTGATCTGCTTGAACAAGCGCTTGGGGACGCTTATTTCGGGTATGAGCGAACGATTGATTCCCATATACGTAACTTGCGCCGTAAGGTTGAGGATGATCCAGCGAATCCAGCTTACATCGTGACGGTATATGGAATCGGATATAAATTCGGTGGTGGTTGACATGCAGATGGATAGCAAGAAAAGCCGATTATTTACCACCGTGCTTAGTATCGCGATACTTTGTGCAGCCTTCACTTGGGGGATAAGTAAATGGAAGCACTCCAAGGAAGAAGAGATCAATGACAGGCGTGCAGCTGAGCAGATATCCAGTTATCTCACCGCCATATATGCACTTTATGGAGATTGGTCTCCAATCATTGAACAGCTTGAATTTCCTCAAGCAGAGCAGCACAACGCATTTCTGAATGGAATTGGACGAAATGTTCGCATATGGTCTGTGGATAATAGCATTCTTTGGGAACCGTTAACGGCTGCACATACTCCAGGTTTTACAGAGGACCATAAGAAGAATAGGCACATTCTGCTTCAAGACAGACAGGTGATCGGATATTTTCAGCTTCAGCATGATGATCCAGCAACACCTTGGCATGTTTGGTATGCATCCATTGTTACGGGAACTATGGTCGGTGTGGTTATGTATGGACTCCTGCTTACACAAGCATCCGCACATCGCCGCTATCAGAAAAAAATCCTGCATCAATTGACTGAAATGGAGCAAGCACCTACCTCTAGCCATACTCCTACCAAATATGACCAGCTCATTGAGGATAAACTGAGCCAGATATCCCAGAGGCTATATCGATTGGAGACAGTTCGTAAATCAATGGTCGCTGATGTCGCTCATGAGCTGCGAACACCGCTGTCTATTATGCGTGCACAGCTAGACAATGCACTGTACAATCAAGCGAGTATTGAGCCGTCACACGCGGCATTGCTGCAGGCTGAAGTATATCGCATGAGTAAATTGCTTGGTGATTTGCAGCAGCTGGCTTTAGCTGAATCCGGTCATCTCCAGTTAAACCAAGCGTGGTTACCGTTACAACCCTTGTTGGCTGCCATTGTTGATGCGTTCGCGATCGATGCAGAAGAGAAAGACATTGATTTGCTCCTGAACTGCTCGCCCTCCTTCCGCGTGTATGCGGATAAGGATCGATTGCGTCAAGTGTTCGTCAATCTGATCGGTAATGCCTTGCGGTTCGCGCGATCCAAGATTGAAATTACGGTAAAGTTGGACAACCCCTACTATGTGATTACAGTAACAGATGATGGGATGGGGATTGAAGTCGAAGACCTTCCTTACATATTCGAACGATTTTATAGCGGAGTAGTGAAAAGGAGAGAACCTGCTTCTGCTTCCGCTTCAGGCCTTGGACTCGGTCTGCCCATTGTGAAGCAATGGATTGAAACACATAATGGAGCTGTAAGTGTGTCGAGTCGATGGAATGCAGGTACTGTGTTCCATGTTCAATTGCCTGTATTCTACGAACAGCGTTTGTCTTAATCTGCACAACTTCTCCATATTTTCTCCATTAACACTTCATATTTGTTTGGTATCTTGGGAGAACAATGATGATATGAAGAGGTGTAATGATGATTCGAGCTAATCAACTGACTCACACATTCGGCAAAGAAAGCACTCTCCTGTATGCATTGAAGGAAGTGAATCTACATATCGCACATGGAGAAATGGTGAGCATGGTGGGACCATCCGGATGCGGTAAAACAACATTGCTGCAAATTCTATCAGGTATCGAGACCCCTACTTCTGGCAGTGTGTATATTGACGGTTTCAATCTCCATGATGCAGATGAGAAGAAACGAGACGCTTTCCGTCTGAACCATATGGGGTTCATCTTTCAAATGTATCATCTGGTGCCTGTTTTAACGGCTGAGGAGAACGTAGCGTTACCATTAATTGGACAAGGTGTTTCAACTAAAACCGCTAATGAACGAGCACGGACCGCATTAGCCCAAGTAGGACTTGCTGATAAGTATGAAGCATACCCAGCTATGATGTCAGGGGGACAAAATCAGCGGGCCGCTATTGCCAGAGCTATTGTTGCCGAGCCAAAGGTAATATGGGCGGATGAACCGACCGGAGCGCTCGACAGTCAAACCTCACAGCAAATTATTGGACTGCTGCGTCACATCAATGAAACGATGAACACCACAGTTGTAATGGTAACCCACGATAACCATATAGCGGCTCAAACAGACCGGATCATTCGTATGGAGAACGGACGCATCACGGAATCGGAGACGACCGGAAACATACCGAAAGTCCATTCAGCCTCCATGGTGAGACCATGAAAACTTTAATGATAAGCTCTATTACATGGAAAATGGCTTGGAGAAACCTACGCTCTCAGCCCCGCCAGACGCTGCTGTCAATCCTGGGCGGTTGTGTAGGGGCAGCTCTGGTGATGGCTGCTGTCATATTTTTTCAATCATTCGACGAAAGCGGAAACCGATGGCTGGAAAAGCACTACGGTCCGTTGGATTGGGAGATGCGTCCTGCCAATCATAATACCTATTTCACAGCAGACGAGCTTCCTCCGATTAAAGAGCAGTTAAAACACGCTAAAATTTGGATTGTTCCTGCAATTACGTTAGAGTCGACTGTGACCAAGCTGGATGGTGAGCTTCAACCAGTACATATTAGCGCAAGAAACCTTGTCATTGGGGTTGATTTCAAGGAGATGGGGACTGTTGAATCAGCAAATCCGCTATGGAGTATTGGCTTGAGTTCGGATCAAGTTGTCCTTTCTTCCGCAACTGCTGCACAATTAGCTTTACGTTCAGGCGATACCGTGAGATTAACCGCAAAGGATGGCACCGATCATCTGTTTCAGGTAACCATGATTGTTAATGAACAGGGAATAACTGGGTATCGAGGGGTGACCGCGTCGGAAGGCACACTGCTCATGAGTTTGGATTCTGCGCGTCGTTTGGCTGCCATTCCTGATCACTCGGTTACCTCCATCTTTGCTGGTGCCCACAGGACTACCGGTCAACAAATCAGCGCCCCGCACTTTCCGATTCCATCGAATCTATTCGAGGTAGCGGAGTTGAAGCAGTCGGCTATGAATCAAGTTCAGCAATTAAAGGAATCGTATGGAGTTCCGTTTGCCTTATGCAGCTTGATTGCTATTTTTGCAGGTGCCCTTCTAATGGTGCAAATCCTGCTCATGCTTGCTGACTCCCGCAAAGAGACTATTGCGATTCTACGTGCGATCGGCTTTCATCGCCGGCAAACCCAGCGCATATTTTTTGCTGAAACGCTACTCTTAAATTTACTTATTACCAGTATCGGTTTGATTGTCGGGATTGTGCTGGGTGTTAGTGTAATTGGGCTTTATAATTGGTTTCACAGTGACATGATGGATGCTTATAGCACTTATTCGATTCCCATTCTTCCATTTATCTCACTTAAGGGAATTCTACTCTCTGGTGCTGCCGTACTGATTCTACTCTCATTGTGCTCTCTTATTGCTTGTTACTGGCTCGGAAAGCACAGAATCGTATCTGCTATGCGTGGGGACTCCCAACTTACATCTGAGCGCACGGGCTTACGAAAACGAAGGATTAGAATTGTACTGACAGTTGCCGCCTGTGTCACCCTGATCACTCACATCCTTCAGCTAGTGAGCGGGAATGCAGTTGAGGTGCTTGCTAGTGGGACGCATCCCTTCCTACCACAAGGCTTGATCGTCATCCTGTTATGGCTTGCATCATCCGTGGCTGCTTTATATATCGTCATTCAGTCACTCCCGCAGCTGCAAAAGCTGTTGAAGCCAGCATTTCGTTTCATTGGTGTTGATCAGGCTGCTCAATTCCTGGCTTTCCGCTACCCGACAGGTAAATACCGGCGGGCCTTAATCGTGACACTATTATTTAGCTGCTGTTTTATGCTGATGACATTTATCCTCATCCTTAACGAGCATTTCTACAGTAACCTGAAGCAGAAATCTTATACGGTGCTGGATTATCATGCTTTTGTCAAATATGACAGTGAGGACGAGAAGCAGGAAGTGCTGACCGCAATTCGCATAAACCCGGAACTTGTCAAACTGGCTCCAACCCCTTCCATTCTTGAGCCTTATATGCTTCAAACCAATATCCAGGGGGTAGAGCCAAGAGCCCAACTTAACATCATAGCGCCGAATGATGCATTCCTGCACAACGGGATACCAAAGCTGCTGTCCAGATCATCCAAGTTCGCAACTGATGAAGAGGCATGGTTGGCTGTTAAGAACGATCCACGATATGTCATATGGGATAAGAAATACAGCTTCGCTCCTGAGGAATGGCCGGAGATGTTCACAATGAATCGACTCGTATCCAGAAAGTTAAATGTCGGGGAGAAGCTGAACCTTGTAATCTACGAAAAACCTGACGGACCTAAACCAATTGACCACGTTCCGAATCAGGCTGGCACTGAGGAAGTAGAGATAGCCGGATTCGTCGATACGAATACTGGCATGCAGTTTTATAATGTTGTGTTTGCAAATGAGCTGTTGTATGACAAATTTAAGAACCAGGGATTTCGCTGGGACTATTTGACCGAAAAAGGCTATGTCATGCTGAATATGTCCTCTCCTACACTAGCTGATATTCGAGAAGCTGAGGAACTTTTCGCTATTCAAGGTGTGCAGGGGTTCATCGCACCTGCGCTAACCGAAGGGCCGAAGGATTTGGGCAGCGTCCAGATGATGTGGATGCTCGTTGGCTTCATGGCACTTTCCGTGAGTATAGGACTTGCGGGACTCGCCATTCTCCAGCTTCGTGCCGTGCAAGAACGCGCCAAAACATTCGCCATGCTGCGTTGCATGGGCTTCAGCAAGCGTATGATCAGGCAAATCATGCTGCTTGAAGGTACATCGATAGGCTGGATAGGATTGTTGAATGGTGTATGCTTTGGTTCTATCGGCGGTTACTTCATTGTCAACCTAATGGAATCTTATAAGCCGCCGACTGCTGCTGAGCTTTCCTATCAATATCCATGGCAATTGCTTGTACCTATTACTGCTCTCTTCTTACTCCTTACATGGCTGATGAATTTGCTTCCCCCCGCTTCCATTCTGCGTCTGTCTCCTGGCGAAGCCATTCGCTCAGCGGACGAAACAGCAGTCAAGTAACAGATTGCACAACAAGCCCTCAAATCGAGTTGATTTGAGGGCTTGTCTATTCAATCATTCATGTTTGTTCAATCCTGTATCGCATACACAATCGGATCCCGCAGTCCTGCGTCCGCGAAGCCTTTCAAACGCAGCCGGCAGCTGTCACAATCTCCGCAGGCTTCAGCTTTACCGTTATAACACGAGGTTGTAAGCTCGTAAGGGACACCTAATCTGCTGCCCTCGCGAATGATGTCTGCCTTCGTAAGGGAGATCAGCGGAGTCTCAACAGAGATCCCCTTTCCTTCCACTCCAACCTTGGTCGCTAGTGCAATAACTTCCTCCACCTTGCCGATAAACTCTGGCCGACAATCCGGGTACCCGCTATAATCTAGTGCATTCACACCGATGTATATGGCTTCACAGCCCATGACTTCCGCAAAGGAAGTAGCAATCGATAAGAAAAGCAAGTTGCGCCCAGGCACATAGGTGACCGGAATCTCACTTTCCTGTTCACTCGCTTCTCCTTGATCCGCTGTAGGAACAGAGATCGTATCATCGGTCAATGCACTCCCGCCGAAGTCACGCAAAAAACCAAGCTGAACGACTTTATGACGATCTTGCACCCCATAAAACTCAGCTACTTGACGTGCGTTAGTAAGTTCTATGCGATGCCGCTGCCCATAGTCGAACGTGAGCGGATAGAGTTCATATCCAGCTTCCTTCGCCATCCCCATACAGGTTGTGCTGTCAAGCCCTCCGCTCAAGATTACAACGGCTTTGCGAACCGAATGATTGCTGTCTTTCATATCCGAACAATCCCCCTTTAACAATGTATATCTATACGCCTCGGGTCGCAGGATCCCAAATTATTTTATGCAGCTGCATATTAAGCTTGATTCCGGACAACCCGTGTTCCAGCATCAGATTAACCAGCTTATGCGGAGGCATTGTCTCCCAGACAGGACTGAACAGTGGCAATGCTTGCGTCGGGTATTTAATCAGCACCTGCTTCGCCGTATTGAAATCCAACTCGCTCCCAATCACGAATTTGAGTTCGTCTTGCGGCCGCAGCAGTCCCAGATTACCAGGCAACATACGCTCCATTTCACCAGAATCAGGAAGCTTATAGTCCATAATATACCGCACTTTGGGAGAGTCAATTCCATCCATGAACGCTGCGAGATCAATAGCCCCATTCGTCTCGATATGGATATCGGTTAATCGCTCAATTTCTAGCAAACCCTGGATCAGCGCCATAGACTGCTCACCATATAATAGGGGCTCTCCGCCTGTCAGACAGAGATGAGTCGAACGATATTGCCTCACTTGCTGGACAATTTCAGAGATCGTCATCACCTTATCGGCTTTCTCCGGGGGGTAGCTATATTTGGTATCACACCACACACATCTTAGATTGCAGCCGAACAGCCGTACAAAAACAGTAGGGAACCCTGCACGAGTTCCCTCACCTTCCACCGTTTCGAATATTTCCACCATGGGTATTTTGATTTCACTCATCACTCATTCCCCCATCATGGCTTTGGTAATGGCTGCGTAACTCGTAGGAGTTTCCCACAACCGCACTTCTTCAAGCTCTACTTGCGGATATAAGGCTTCCTCTACTAACCCGCGATGAATCTCCTCATACATCCAAACCACCATATTCTCAGCCGTTGTGTTCATAGGAGGCAGTACGTCATTCAAATAGCGGTGGTCCAGCTTGTCAATAATTCGTTCTTTGGTAATCCGCTTAATATCAGCAAAATCTATCGTTATTCCGCGATGATCTACTCTACCCGCCATAATAACCTGCACCTTGTAAGTATGGCCGTGCAAGCTTTTGCACTTTCCTTCATAACAATGCAAGTGATGGGCGCTATCGAAAGTGAACTCTTTGGACACCAGCACACGTTTATTGTGGTATTTCAACTGCGACTCTTGGATATCTCGTCCCAGCTGCTGAACAGATTGGGGAATTTCATAAGTCATACTATCACCTCAGGCCTTTATGGGCAAAACTATGACTATTATACCACCAGGCCGAGGTTCTCACAATGTGTGTTGGAAGCTGGCAGGCAGCCAGGAACCAAATACAAGCGAAAAGCCCCCCATGCCGTTGAACGGAATGAAGGGCTTTTACCATTTAATACTACTAATAATTCACTAAAGTACAGTCTATTCCCCCGCTGGGCTAGGAATTTCAGTCTGAAGGCCGATTACCGCCCCTTGCTTGGTCAGCGCCTCTTGGACTTTTCGGACATCAAGCTCTCTGGGCAGTAAATGCCCGTTCACGCATAACGCCGCCGCAGTGCCCGCAGCCTGACCTATCGCCATTGCGATAGGTTGTACGCGAATAGCCGAGTGTGCTTCATGCGTAGCCGAAATTGGACGTCCACCGATCAGCAGGTTCTCGATCTTCTTCGGTACAAGCGTCCGGAACGGAATATCGTACCATTCCCCCTCAGGCAGATGCTTCAGAATGGTGCCTTCTCCATCCGGATTGTGAATATCGACCGGGTAAGCGCCCCGCGCAATCACATCCTCGAACCGGCAGGAGTCCAAAAGCTCCTCAGCCGTTAGAATGTATTCCCCCATAACCCTGCGGGATTCACGTACACCGATCTGCGGTGCGGTCGTCTGCAGGTAAGCATCCTCAAAGGCAGGAACCTCTGCGCGGAGGAAACGGACAAGCTGTTGAACTTGACGCCGCCCTTCGATCTCCGCCTCCGTTAAGTCCCAAGGATTCGTGGCGTCCTTTCGAAGGACCCTTGTTGTATTGAAGTGAATGACACCGGGCTGGTTCGCATAGAACCAAAGAACATTTTCACGCGGACAGTCGATCTCACCCCGGCGCTTCGCTTCCAAATACAGGTCTGTTATCTCCTGCCTCGTCAACATCCGGTCCATATCCACATTCGCCATCCTGAAGTTCAGAGTCATCGGCTGACTCAGACTGTCGACTGCTCTCCCCTTCTCGACGATCGCACCAGCAAGCGCTGCCAAGTCCCCGTCACCGGTGGCGTCAACGTACATGCTCGCCTTTAGGTCGACAAGCCCGGCCTTGTTAGCGAAACGAACGGACTCGATCCGTACTCCCGCCTCATCCATGGCCGCTTCTCCAAGGAAGGAGTGGTACAGCAACTGAACTCCCGCTTCCTTGCATAGCTCCTCGGCCGCGACCTTCAAGGCTTCCGGATCGAACGCGGTCTTTTGCATCGGATGCCCATACATGCCCATTGCCGTCATCCGGTCGATCAGCTCCTGCAGGACACCGAAGATCAACTGCACATTCCTTCCGCCAGCGGCCCAATACGACATCCATGGATTCACCATCATTGCTGTCCCGGCCCCTCCCAGGAAACCATACCGTTCTACCAAGAGTGTGTCGGCACCCATGCGGGCTGCTGCTACTGCAGCGGCAATTCCGCTCGGCCCGCCTCCGGCTACAAGGACGTCATACGCTTGCCTGCTCACTGTAATCCTCTCCTCTCTTTTCATTCACGCAATGGGTAGCGATTATTTCACGAAACCTTGATCCTTGATCTGCTTCGCTCCAGCATCGACATATGCTTTATACTTGAACGTTGTTTCAAGCGTCTTGATAAAGTCGTTGTATTCGCTGATCGGACGTTTACCTGAGACAAACTTGATCATTTCCTCTTCCGCATATCGGTCTGCATCGGCTTTGTTGAAATCCGTAGGCGGAATGACCGAGCTGTCAAAGGACTTGATACGCGGAGTCTTTATGGCAAAATCGGTAGCCGCGGCTTGGTTCGGGAATTTGATCTCCAAGTATTCTTTGTTCGGGCGGCCTGTAATTTGATATACGTTAAAATAGTTGCCCTCCTTGGCCATAAGTTCCGTGGGTACGACTTTTCCGTCCTTCATGTTGTAATGCTTGCCTTCAAGTCCGTACATCGTGAGTACATTTCCCTCTCGGCCGGATACGTAATTGATAAGGTCTATCACCTTCTGCAGTTTGACTTTGTCTTTCTCCAACGCCTTCGGGATGACCCAATAGCGGGATGGCCGATCGTAATCGTAAGAGCCGTCTAACTGGCCGCCTGGCCCCTTAATAGGAGTCATTTGGACCCAGTCTGCATTCGGGTTAATCGCTTTGTATTGGGCGACGAATTCGTCCTTGGCTATATCCGTCCATCCCTTGAATATAAGGCCGGCTTTGCCCTGGAATGCCTTTTGTACCTCTACATTTCCTTTATTAGTCATGATCTCGGGATCGACCACACCTGCATCAAATAATGACTTGATATATTTCAGGGCTTCGGGCATTGCTGGATCATAATAGGCGTTAATCACCTTGCCGTCCTTTTCGTAGAACGAGCCTGGGTTACCGACTCCGTATGCTCCCATAACCGTCGCAAAACTGCCAAGCTTGGCACCCGTTATACCATAAGTGTCCTTTTTGCCATTTCCGTCTGGGTCTAGCTCAGTAAATGCTTTGGCAACTGCCATAAATTCTTCAAGGTTGGTCGGCGCCTTAAGATTCAGCTTCTTCAGCCAGTCATTGCGCACCCACATAGAGGTGAAGGGGACGTCTCCGATCCGGGGAACGGCATAGATTTTGTTGTTCACATTCACTTTCTTCATAATATCCGGGGTTAGGCCGGTGACGAAGTCCTTGGCCGGCTTCAGTTCTTTGTCAAAATACGGCGTCAGGTCAAGCAGCAAGCCTTTGTCTGCAAACTCCTTCACATCCGAGAATTCGACCGAGAACAGATCCGGATAATTGCCTCCGGACAGCCTGACCCGGATTTGGCTCTTGTAGTCTTCACCTGAAGCGATTGCCGTCAGCTGGAGATCGATATTCAGCTTCTTATCAATTGCCTTCTTAATATCATCCGCTTCCGGCGCCGGAAGCCCTGAGGCTGACATCGCCATCTGAATCTTCACTGGCCCGGACGGTGCCGCAGGCTCCGCTGTCTTAGTTGCAGCAGAATTGTCGCCTGGCTTGTCGGTAGTCTTGCTGTCCCCTGAACCGCAGCCTGCCAAAACACTTCCCGTCAACAACGCAGCTAATCCAAGAGGTACCCATTTGCTCCTATTCATCCCACTACCCCTTCCTTCCTAATCGGATCTATATTGAAGCCGGCAGTACCGGTCATTCAACCTTTGATTGAGCCTAACAGCATGCCCTTGGTGAAGTGTTTTTGCAGAAAAGGATACACAGCGAGTATCGGAACACTGGCAAATACGACAGCGGCCATTTGCATTGTAACCGTCGGGACCTGATCTTCTGCGTTCTCCAACGGCTGCATAGACAGCATAAGAATCTCTCTTACAACAACCTGCAGCGGATATAGCGAGCGGTCGGTGACGTACATGATGGCACTGAAGAAGGAATTCCAATGTCCAACTCCGTAGAACAGACCGACCGTGATCATAACGGGAAGGGACAATGGCACCGCCAGCTGGAACAGGATGCGGAATTCTCTTGCCCCGTCTATCCGCGCGGATTCGAACAGTTCTTCAGGCAGCTGCTCAAAAAAACTTTTCATAATCAGCACATTAAAGCTCGAAACGGCCGTAGGCAATATTAGCGCCCATAGGCTGTCTATTAGTCCTGTTGCTTTCACGATCAGGTACGTAGGAATAATGCCGCCGCTGAATAACAAGGTCAGGACGACCATCATCAGGAAAAAATTGCGTCCGGGCAGCTGCTTGCGGCTAAGCGGATAGGCGAGCAGCGATGTCAATATGAGGTTAATCATGGTTCCGATGACGGTAATATATACGGTGACGACAAGTGCTCTCGGGATAGCAGACGTCCCGATCAACTTCTTATAAGCGTTCAACGTAAGCTCCTTCGGGAACAAGACGTAACCGCCGTGCTTGAGAACGACCGCGAACGGGGTCAGGGAGACGGACAACACATACAGTAAGGGAACGACTGCGGCCAAGCCTACCAGCGTCAAGATCACATAGCTGAATATCCGGAACAGTTTGTCTTCTGCATTTCTCACCATATGCCTTCCCCCCATCTCTTGGCTAAGGAATTCGAGATGTAGACAAGGACAAGCCCTATCGCCGATTTGAACAGTCCGACAGCCGAAGCCAAGCTATAGTTCCATTGCTCAAGCCCTGTACGGAACACCCAAGTGTCAAGAATATCCGCAACAGGATATACTTGGACATTATACAAAATGTAAATCTGCTCAAACCCAGCATCGAGCATATGGCCAAGCCGCAGAATCAGCAGCAGAATAATCACGTGGCGAATACCGGGCAGCGTAATATGCCATACCATGCTCAGACGGCTGGCTCCGTCCACGCGCGCTGCTTCGTAGAGCGTTGGATCGATTCCAGCGATTGCGGCCAAATAAATAATCGCTCCCCACCCGAGATTTTGCCAGATTTCTGAACCAACCAGCACACTTCGGAACCACTCCGTAGAGGTCAAAAACGGGATGGAATCACTGCCCGAGTCGACAAGCCAACGGTTAACGATACCAGAATCCTGGGACAGGAACATGAGCAGAATTCCGTAGATGATAACCCATGACAAGAAATGCGGCATGTAGCTCAGCGTCTGGATCAGTGTCTTGAACCACCGAACCCGGCTTTCATTCAACAAGATCGCTAGAATGATAGGCGGAACCATGCCGAAGATAAGCTTATACACACTGATGAGAAATGTATTCGTAAGCAGTTGGGTGAAATAAGGCGACTCATAAAATTGCTGAAAATATTTGTACCAAGGATCGGCCCAGGGACTGCCCAAAATACCCTCCATCATGTCAAAGTTCTTAAATGCAATGATGACTCCGTACATGGGGAAGTATTTATAGATCAAGTAATACAGTACACCTGGCAGCAGCATAACGTAATATTCTTTGAACCCCCACACGGTCTTCAGCCGCTTTCTTAGCCGTGTACGGATTGGTGGAGTAATGGCGTTGTTCACTTCCAATGCACCGGGTTTTGGTTGCAAACAGGTCACTTCCTTTCTACGTTTCTCCAATGATGGGCGAAGTGAAAATATGAGTAACCCATCTACGTCGACCGCTTTTCTTGCAAAATCGCGTAGAGGCTTGCGACGAATTCTCCCCGAGTTACGGCACGATCCCTATCGGCCGCGGGCAAGCTTCCCACAGCCGAACCGTTTGCGCGATGTCCCCGCGCCGCAGCCATCCAACGTCTCGCATGCGTAAGCGGCAACAGCGGCTGCTCTGCCCACATTTCGCGCGGGGTCGGCTCGGTCTTTGGCATCCGCGGGCCCATGTCGGTGCCGGCGGGCAATAGCCGCAAGGAGGCGGGCAAGGCGGGTAGAGAGCGACCGCCATCCAGCGAACGCGAGCGCGCGATCCAACGAGCGGCGTCAGCCGCAGCCAGCGGCTCATTGAGCCTGATGCTGCTGCTGTCTTCGAAGAAGCCTTTGGCCATGAAGTATTGCACTGCCGCTGCTGCGTCGTTATACAGCTCTTGGGGATCGACCGGGGAGATGAGTTGACCACTCGCCAGCAGGCGATCCTGCAATTGGTCGATTGACAGGCTGCGGACGGTGCTTCCAGCAGTGATGCTGAGATCGGCCGCCACGCCAGCTGCGAAGCCGATTTGCATCCAGCACGGTTCCATCCGAATGGTCCCGAACCCCATATGCGATGCGGAGACGGCAACTGGAACGAGCAAGCCGTCAACCTTCTGCGGTACGATTACCCCGTAGGGAATTTGGTAAATCTCTGTAATCCACCCCAAACCGAGAAAGCCTTCCAGTGCTTTATTGTTCCCAACCGGCTCCCGCTTGCGAGTAGCGTGTGAATCGATTGGATAATGTCCGACGGCTATGCTGTCGAACTGCAGCGGGGCTCCTTCAAGGCCGGGGGCCAACCGCGCATCATTCTCTGTGAAGACATATTCGCCCCGAATGCGTCGAGCCTCCCGCACGTAAATTTGAGGCGGAAAATGCTCCGACTCCATAAATTCGTCCGCGGCGTAACCCCATTCCAGCGCTTCGCTCCTGAAGGACCCCGGCAGCTCCTCATCATTCTGAAGAAACCACAATAGTCCTTGAATATAATCGCGGTGCCGTTTCACAATTGCCTGCCGTGTTTCTTGACTCCCAGTAGGGTAATCCAAATTCTCTTCCGGATAATCCGTTGAGCACATGCAGAAATGATGGTTGTTGCAATCTGTCTTGAGATTAGGTACCGGAAGCATGTTCATAACGTTTCGAATCGAGGATATCCTGTCTTCCATAACGTCTTCCAGCAAGCTCAGATATTTGTCCCTTTCATAATTGGCTGGCTTCTGGAACGGAACTCGGTTATTCGGTACTGTAGTCAGACACAACCGGAAGTTGTAGGCTTGTATAAGCTCGTCTCCGTCCCCGGTACTGCCCGGGAACACTTCCTTGGACGAATCGAAGTTCATGTACAGCTTACCGGCATACTCTTCGTTCCAGACGTCCCTGGATTCGCGACCCAGATCGAACGGCACCCCGGCCATGGCGGCCAGATCTCCCTCATAAGTACCGTCAATAAATGCACCCGCTCGTACTTTGACAGCGCTTTCTTTTATTTCGTCGCGAATTGTGATTTCGCTCAACTTAAGTTCTTCCACTTGCACATCAAGCAGCATGCAAGAGCTTCTCACTTCCAGCAACGCTTCAGCAGAGATCATCTCTCGTAATATACTCGCCGCAACAGAAGGCTCAAACCATAATCCCCGATTGCAGTCCTGAACCTGCACGGAATCTGCTTCAAATGTATCGTTATAGTGCGCAACCACTCTAGCCGCAAACTCACGAAAAATGGAGCCTGCCGATTCCAACGACACGATATCCGTTCGGCCAAGTCCTCCGGTCATCATCCCACCGATATGCGAGGAAGGCTCTATCATTACAGTTCTTCGACCGCATCTCGCGGCTGCAATTGCGGCACCGATTCCACCCGGAGTCGCTCCATACACCGCTACCTCATAGTGTTGCGTTTCCATGACCCATACCCCCGTTCGTTGTCGCTTTTACATTGTGCTTCTATCAGCTTTATGTCTTAACGATAGCACGAGGGTAAGTACTAGCATAAGGAACATTTTTCATCATTTCATGGAACAAATTTAGTTACTTCGGGTCGGAGCGGTATTCGCTCGGTGTTCGCCTCGTCCACCGCCTGAATATCTTAATGAAATAGTTGGCGTTCGGAAAACCGACCCGCTCCCCTATTTCGGCTACAGACAGCTCGGTCTGTTCCAACCATCCTTTGGCATGGTCGATCCGCACCTGTTGGATGTAATGAATCAGCGTAGCTCCAGTTTTCTTCTTGAATAAGCCGCTGAAATACGCCTCGTCCATTGCTACTAAGGCGGCTACTGCTTTGAGTGTAACGTCCGAGCTATAGTGTTGGTGAATATAAGCAACTGCTTTATCAACTTCCCGGTGTCCTGTAAGCGGTTGCGTAATTGCACGATTCCGGTTGCAATAGCTCTCGGCACTTGCCAACAGACGCTCTCCAAGCTCGGAATGACTGGTGCATAGAAGGAACTCTTCCTCGGCCGTAGCATTGCAGCCTGCAATTCGGGAGAGGAGACGATCAACGCGGAGTGCCATCTCTTTCACCGCTGCCATCGGCAAACGGCGCTCCCGGGTCGTTTCCCAGCCAGCCTGCAGCCGAAGCTTGAATTCATCCAGCTTGCGCTGCTCGAAGCTGCGAATCCATTCACGTTCTGTCTTCCAAGTCAACCATTCGGACGAAGCCTGTAAAGATTCTGCTGCGGCTGTCGCTTGGAACAGACCAGTCCTCTCTTCATACCAGGCATGATCCAACTCGCGCAAGACATGATTCCAAGCTGCAGGCATCTCCCGGCTCGAAACCACTGAAGAGCATGCTGCTGTCCAAGGAAAAGCTCCTTTCTCTTCTAACGGCCGGATTATCGCCGGATTCCATATGAATACCGTCGTTTGCCCTGAGTGAGCGAACGCATGCATAATCGACCGACTTCCCGGCGTCACTAACCCAAGTTGATGGAAATCCTCCAAGTTGAACTGGTTTGCGCCGTGCAGAAATGATCCGATCCAGACCGAATCAGCCTTCACTTCCTCCAACATCGACCTGTATTCCTCCAACTGTTGAAGCTTCAGCCGTTCCCCATCACCGGCTTCTGTGCCGTTATAATGTATCGCCTGCCATGTCTCGCGATACATGCGTTGGAAAGAATGAGCCATCGCTTGAGACCTCGCTTGAAAGTTGCGAACTAATTCCCGCTTTATCTTAGTCAGCGTCTCCTCCAGAGATTGGGCGTTCATCGAGAGCTTTAACAAATAAGATGTAGCTCCGAAATCCAGCGCCTGGCGGGCATACTCAAATTCATTCATACAGGTCAGCATGACGAATAATGACTCCAGCCCTTCTTCCCTTGCCCGCTTTAATAGCTCAATACCATCCATCTCCGGCATAATGATGTCAGACACGACGAGATCAGGCCGTTCGGAACGCATGATATCCAACGCTTCCTGTCCGTTTCCAGCTTCGCTTGCAATCGTGAACCCCATGTCCTCCCATCGGATCAATTGTTTGAGCGAACGTCTTACGAACACCTCGTCTTCAACGAGCAGCACTTTCCACATCCCCTGTCCCCCTTTCACTAAAAGGTGCCGAGATCAACAGCGGGAAACTGAGTCGCACCCGCGTTCCTGCCAGTGTCGGAATAATGTCTAATCGAGCGTCCTGTTTGAATAACAGCTCCAGCCGTTCCTTTATGTTCTTCAACCCAATACTTTTTCTCTTACGTCCTGCGTGCGCAGAGGCATCCGGATTCCACCCGATTCCATTATCCTCCACTTCGAGGCAGCAACGGCCCTGCTCGGCGTAGGCACGGATCCAGATTACACCCTCCCTTTCTTTATGCGCCATCCCGTGGAAGATTGCGTTCTCCACAAGCGGCTGCAGGCTAAGCTTAGGAACGAGTGCAAAGGCAATACTTTCGTCGCACTCCCATCGGATCTCAAAGCTCTTTTCGTAACGGAACGACAGAATTGATACATAGGCCTCTGTGAGCTCCCGCTCCACCTTAAAATGAATCAGATCGGCCTCCTCATTCAAGCTTGTTTCCAGCAGCTTGCCGAGTGCTATACAGATGTTGGCCGTTTCTTCATCTCCTTTGCCAAGAACGTTCCATTTAACCACATTCAGTGTGTTCAGCAGAAAATGGGGGTTCATCTGCGAAAGCAGCATCTGGAAGCGTACTGCCTCCTGCTGTCTCTCTTCCTCTTTTAGTCTTCGCAGGAGCTCCTGGAGATCATGTACCATTTTATTGAATGCACGGGCTAAAGCGAGTACTTCGCCTTTATACTTGCCTGTTGGAAGCTTGGTTAGGAAAACTTTATCCGACACCTCCGACATCTTTTTCTGAAGCAGCCTTAACGGACGGGTAATCGTCGACAGGATGAAAAATGTGATGACGATGAAGAGCAGTGTGAACAGAAGGAAGGAAGTGATCATCTGCTGCTTCATTTGTTCGATATCGCCGAAGAACAATTGTAGCGGAAACCGGCTCATGAGCGTCCACTGCATGGCCGGCACAGACATTTGATTGTACAAGTATGACCCTTCTATCAAGTGGAAAGTGCCCGAGTGTTCCGAATCGGCATGTATAAAAGCTGCAAGAGTGAGGTCCGACTGCTCCCCTGTCCCGCCTATGATGGCATTCTTTTCGTTCAGCAGAAAAAAATCCTGAGTAATGGGAAAGCTCCTCGCCATAGAAGAGAGCCAGGTCTGGAAGTCTATGCTTATGCGAAGCAGCCCTATCTCACGGCCTTGACTATCATGCAGCACCGAATACAAGGTGACGAGACGGGGGCTCTTGCTGTCTTCTCGCCCGAGATCCGACTCTTGATCCGATACCCAAAGATAGGAGGCTTGCCCACTCTTGAGGCTTTCGATTCCTTTTTGCCCCATATAGCCGTCATAAGATAACTGTTTGCTAGGGGAGTATGAGGCATACTGATGGTCTTGCCGGTCCGTCAGCCAGTAATATACGTAAGGGGAAGTGAGCGTCTTGCTCTTGATTTCATTCCAAATGCTGTCCATCATCTTACGGTTTGCTGTTTCTTCTTCCTTGGTGAAAGTATTCCCGCCCGTCAGCATTTCGACAACAGCAGGATCTTTCTCCAACCGGACGGCGATGAGGAATACGGTCCTCCGAAGATCCTCAAACGTAAGCTTCAGCTGCTCCAGCTGTTCGGTGTTCTGCTCGATGATTTGTTGCTCGAAGGTTCGTTCAATCTTGCTAATACTTTGAAATTGGAGAAATGAATACGGCAGAATTATAAGCAACAAAAACGCTAGAAAAAGACGATTTTTCAAAGAAGATAGAGCGAAAAAGTCGGCAACTTTCATGTCTCACACTCCCGCGTTACGGTTTTAATTAACTCTACCTAAATTGGGGTTATAAAGGAAGAGCATCTTTCGGAAACTCACGGACAGCTATCGGCATTTTCATTAACTGAGAACCTTGCGCATAATAAATAGTGCCGTCCAGGCCGAGTGTCATCAAGTGTACAGGCTCACTTACCAATTTCCGATACTCGAGGGTAAGAGAGTCGAACACAATAAGCTGCCGGCCAAGTGTGGTATACAGATGATGATCCGCTCCCCAACGCATAAAAAACGGACGCCAAGAGCTGGCTTTCTCTCCTGAAGTTACTATCGTGCTCTTCACCACTGCCTTGGTAATCGGATCCATCGCGAATAAGGCAAAAGCGCTGCTCACCGACTCCGTCTCCCCCCACATAATACCCCATAGATTCCCATCAGGGCCTATGCTAAGCTCTCCAATCATCTTGGGCTTCAGGAATCCGGGAACAACAGGCTGCAGCTCTGAGAGTTTCATATCAGCCGCAACATCCCATTCGAACAGCCTCGCTTCCGTCTCTGACGGTTCAATGCCGAGTCCGCCCCAAATCGTAGATCCCCCATATAGCTTCCCATTATTATAGGCAAGTCCAATGATGCTCTGATTCGGAATAACATTCCTATGAACGGTCCACGTGTCTGCTTCTTCATCATAGATTGTTAATGCGCCGCCTAATTGACCGTAATCCGCAATGGTCCCTATGAACAGCTTGCCTTCTCCAGTGGTGAATGTGAACGGCCTGCTCTGCTCGTCATCTATGTCGTAAATTACCTTAGGATTCACACCTTGCTCTAACACTTGCTTAGGATCGTACTGGGCAATAACGGCTCCCCCATATAACCCCAAGTAAACTTTTCCATTCAAGAATCCGATTCCTTCTATCTGGTGAGGCTCTTTCTCTTGAACGGAGAACAATCCTCGTGTTGTGTCATAGACACTCATTGCCCCTTGATATCCGCCCATATACAGGTTGCCGTCAGGACCGGTTTCCAGTGACTGAATCTGGATCCCGCTCTTCATTACCTCTGGCTCAAGTTGAATAAAAGTCCGGTCAATCGGATCGTAAATGAGCTGCACAATTTCATTCGTAAGCATCACAAGCACGGCTCGGCCTGCATTCGGACCGTCCTTAGGCACCGTCCAATTGATAGCTTTCAACGATTGATTCGGAAGGATAAGATCAGGATCAGCTAGAGCAATTTCATCCTTTGACAAATCGTATGTCCATAGCCGGGATGTGTTTTTATTGCGGAAATAGAGCATGTTCGGATTATACGGTGACGGGGGGGAGATCATGCCATCGAACGTATTCGCCGATTGCCAGTCCATCTGATGGATAACCTCATAATTCGTCTCATTCAGAACGAGTAAGGAAGTGCCGTAAGCGACAAGCAATCTGCCCCCGTAAGACCAAACATTGGAGATTGAGCTGTCCTTACCTGTAATAGGAAGTTGAATCTCCAGCTTTTCCCCCGTAACTCTGTCATAGCGGAATAAGTAAGCTTTTGTTCCAATTCCCGCATAAAAATAACGATCGGTTACACCGGAGCCTCTGGCATAATCCTGCCCTTCTTTGACCGTGCCCATATCGGTAAACTGGGCGGATTGAATATCGTACACGAACACTTTGGAATTGGGATAAGTTGAACCATATATAAATCCGTCAGAAGAAGCATCCAAATCCCACACCCAGGGGTTAGAAGGGTTGTTTCCAAGATTGTCCAGCTTCTGCTCTTCCGGTATGTAACGATATAAGATCCCGGTCTGTGTCCCGCTCAAATAAACATTGCGATCCGATCCTATCGTAACGGCCCAGATCACATCGTGACCAGGCAACGCTTCGCGGAATTTCACTTGTCCCGTCCATGCATCGAGCACAAAGAAAGAAGCGGGAGAACCGCTAGCTCCTACATAAATCTCTCCATTCCCGATCGCAGCTCCCTGCGTTTTGGCTACCAAGGTTGCATCTCCAAGCGATATAGCTTTCTCGTATTTAAATGGTACTGTCATTTCAGCAGCCTCCCTCTATAGTATTGGTGCTTTATTATTTCAATTTAAGGATAAATGCTCCGAGTATAGTCATTATAATGGAGTTCATTTCCGATTGCACGACCAAGTTGGTGTTGCTCTGCTTCTCTCCCTTTTGCTCTGGTTTTCTTTGCTGTCACTTGAGGATGTGGATATAATAGAAGAAAAATGCAACGTCAAGAAAGGATCATCTGTTCCTATGTCAGACTCTATTCCATCAAATACTAGTCCAATCGGTCTTCCGTTCGCGTTCGTAACCCGTATGACAGAGCTGCTTGGCAGCGAAAGTGAAGCCTTCTTCCACAGCTACCAATCTCCACGGACACAAGGATTAAGGCTGAATCCTCTGAAAATATATGCCTCTCCAGACAAGCAGCAGCTTGACTTGGAGGAAATGACCCGCTTCTTCGGATTGGAGCCTATCCCTTGGTGCCCAACCGGCTATTATTATGCGGAGTCCGCTCGACCTGGCAAGCATGCCTACCATTCTGCAGGGGTGTACTATATTCAGGAGCCCTCTGCTATGTCAGCGGCCGAGATGCTTCGTCCATTACCAGGGGATATTGTGCTCGATCTGGCTGGTGCGCCTGGAGGAAAGTCTACGCAGATCGCTGGAATGATGAAGGGTGAAGGGCTGTTAATTGCGAATGAGATCCATGCAGCACGCGCCAAAATTCTTAGTGAAAATATAGAACGCTGCGGGGTTCGGAACGCAGTCGTCACAAGCGCGACACCTGATCAGTTGGCTGCGCGGTTCCCTGCTTTTTTCGATAAAATTATGCTTGATGCCCCGTGCTCTGGGGAAGGGATGTTCCGTAAAGATGCGGAAGCTCGGGAAGAATGGTCTCCTGAGCATGTGGCGATGTGTGCTGTGCGCCAGCTCGATATTCTGGATTCAGCCGCGCGAATGTTGAAGCCAGGAGGAGCACTGGCGTATTCTACATGCACGTTCAACCGCGAGGAAAATGAAGAAGTACTCGATGCCTTCACATCGAAGTACCCGGAATTTTCCGTCCAGCGGACGGAACGAATCTGGCCGCACCTTGAGCGCGGCGAAGGCCACTTCGTGGCACTGCTGCGCAAGGCGGGAACGTCAGCGGGAGCAGTGCGCGAGGAGGGCGAAGAGGGCAAAGTGGACGACGGAAGCGGCAGCCAGCAAGGAGTGCCCGGCGGGGAGACGGAGAGCCGTGAACAGCGCGGGCGCAGGGGCAGCGGAAGCGATGAGCGGTTAGACGACCGCGGCGCTCCGCTTGGTGCACAGGAAGCGGCATATGCTGCCGCTGTCAGTGCACCAAGCGGAGCTCGCAGTCGCGGCATCCGCGCACCCAAGCGCCGCGACGGGAACGCTCCAGCTGCAGCCGCTGCTGCGGCCGCTATGCGCGATGTGAGCGCGTTCCTCGCCGCCGTGCTGCCAAGCCTGGCGCTCGGCCCAGGCGAGCCGCTGCTCTTCGGCGAGCAGCTGTACTGGCTGCCGCACGCCGCAAATGCCCCGTTCCGCGCTGCCGCGCTCGACGGGCTCAAAGTGCTGCGGCCAGGTCTGCACCTGGCCGCCATCAAGAAGGGCCGGGTCGAACCGGCCCATGCGCTGGCGCTCGCGTGCGCGCCGCACGAAGTGCCCGCAAGCAGCGTCGCCAGCTTCGCTGCGGACCACCCCGCCGTCGCCAGCTACTTGCGGGGAGAAGCGATCGCGGCCACAGACAACTTGGCCGCGGGCTGGTGCATCGTCGCTGTAGACGGATTTCCCCTTGGTTGGGGAAAGGTCAGCGACGGCCTGATCAAGAACCACTATCCCAAAGGTCTCCGTTGGGTGGGCAAATAATAAATTTGTCCCAGCAGGGTTCATCCTTTTTTTGTGGAATGTAATTTAGGAAAACAAACCCGTTTTAGTTGTTGGAGGAGGATCACGCATGTTCTGGGAGCATCTAACTGCACCTGCATTCCGACGAGCCGTCCAGGAGGTCAAGGGAGTTTGTATTGTGCCTTTTGGCGTGCTTGAATCACATGGCCCGCATTTACCGCTCGCAACCGATATGATGTTGGCCAAATCGATTGCCGCTGAGGCTGCTAAGCTCGAGCGAGCTGTTATTTTCCCCGATTATTACATAGGACAGTTGGCGGGTGTGCAGCATATTCCAGGGAACCTGATTATTAGACCGGAGCTGTTGTTAGCCATGCTGGATGATGTTTGCCGCGAGATCGGCAGGAACGGGTTCCAGAAGATCCTCATCCTTAATGCACACGGGGGCAACCCCAATCTCATTCGATTTTTTATACAGAATACATTGCAGCAGCCCCGCGACTACATCGTATACTCCATGGAGGCTCAGTCGATGTTAAACCATGCCTTCAAACAAATGGCCGCCAGTCCTTTTGGCTCCGATCCGGAATTAACCGAAGAAGATCATACACTCATTGTGGATTTAGTGGAATCCGGATATGGCACGGACCATGCGGGATTCATTGAAACATCTGCGATACTTGCGATCAACCATGAACTTGTACATATGGAGCTCATTAATGATGAGGATTTCCGTGATCAAGGGAGGTTGTCCGATCTGGGGCGAGCAGGTGTTTTTACCGCGATGGGTTGGTACGGCAGTTATCCGAACAATTATGCCGGCAATCCGGAAGGCGCGAATGAACGAGTCGGTCATGCGATTCTCCGGCGTGTGGCCAAGCAAACAGCAGATGCAATCCTAATAATCAAAGAGGATGGAGACGCTCTTACCCTGCAGCGTCAATTCTACGAACAATGGTAAATCAAATGACACTCGAACAATTAACCGAAGCTCTCGCCATCCCGGATGCTCCTGAGTCCTGGAAACGCAATTGGGAGCATGCACAAGCCAGTTATCCGACGGATAGTATTCCTTTTCTGCAGTCTTCCTACTTGGAGTCTGTGTGTGCATACTTGAGTTTACCCGAGGATCAGTCCAAGGCTGTGCTTTCAGCTGTTTTACAGATCAGCAAAGATGAATATATAAGCCAGCTGGCCTGGCTATGGCATTATATTCTGTTCGTTGCACTCGATCAAACAAGGGATGGACTCCGGACATGGCCTGTTCCTTCTGCCAGCGGACCTTTACTTGCAGCCATTTTTCCTTTGATCATTCTATTGTCTGGAACTACTCGCCTTCGTAATTTATACGCAAGCCGCAGCATTCCTAATGATATCGCAGCAGACACCGTATGGGACGTCAGCAACACAGTAGGTTTGTATCAAGAGCGTAACGGGCTCATTGGACTGGATATGACCTATTTCGCTTGGCTGATGAGTCATTATTCGGGTCAGTTGTATAAGGTAGGACGGCTCCAATTCCGCCTACAAGCATTCGGTAATTATCTGAACGCCTATCGCAATGTTCAGACGGGACAACTTGCAGCTCTATCCGCACCAGGTATCCAATATAGGAATGACGGCCTTCTCGATGGGACAAACCAGATCTACGATCGTGAGAATAGCTGGACCTCTACATTCTGTGAATCGGATGAGGCTGTTCAAGGGAATCCGATCTCTTCAGATGGATATGCGTCCCAAGAGCTGCTCACCCTTAACACAAAGGAATGGCAGCTTGTACTTAAGCCTGGAGATACGCTTTTGGATGTGCACATTCCGGCTGCAGGCAAGCTGTCTCAAGAGCTATACAACGATTCTTACGAGCAAGCGATCTCTTTTTTCAGCACCTGCTTTCCGGAACAACCTATAAAAGGGTATGTCTGCTTCACTTGGTTGTTCGATCCGCAGCTTCGAACACTGTTAGGAGAATCCTCGAATATTGTTCGATTCCAGCAGGACTACCATCTGTTCCCTATAGGCGGCGGAGATGATGCTTTCTATCTATTCCTGTTCAAATGTGTCAAATGTGAGCCTCATCTGCTGCCGGAACGCACCTCTATGCAGCGGACGATCAAGGAGTTTATGCTCTCAGGAGGACGGATGCGTACATCCGGCGGATTCATCCTCCGATAGACTTTTGTACACAGACGGGCTAAAACAGCCCGTCTTTTATCTCTCTCCCAGCACCTCACTCCACCAGCTCCTTCTGCATCTCCAGCCTTCGGAACTCCCCCGGTGTTAGTCCGCTGATACGCTTGAACATGCGAATGAAAGAATTTACGTTATGATAGCCAATCCGCTTAGCAACGTCCTGGATGCGTACATCTCTTTTGCAGAGCATTTCCTTGGCGCGTACGATTCGCAGCTCGTTCAAGTAGTCCGTAAAGGTCATTCCCGTCTTCTCGCGAAAATATGTAGACAAATAGCTTCGCGACAGATTCAGCTTATCCGCCACCAGCTCAAGCGAAATATCGTCCTCGCCGTAATGCTCCTCCACGTAATCGAACACGAAGTCTCGAATAGGATCCTGCTCCGCTTTTTTCTCGCGAATGAATAACACCGCATCCCCGATCATTCGTCTGAACAAGGTCTCGAATTCCTCACGGCTCGCGCATTCCTGCACATTCTGAAACGGGTTATGCGTGCTAAGCAGCAGGGTAATATCGACATTATGTGACAATAGCGCCTTAATGACCTTCATCGTCACTTCCTTGCCGAACTGAGAGAACTGGTACACACTGGCCTGCCGCTCCTCCAATTGGACCAAGCTCCGGCTAACCAACTCCTCTGCCCTGCTTCCTTGCCCTTGCTGCAGACTTGCATACAGCTCCTGCTCCTGAGCTGTGAAGAACATGTATAGTTCCTCTTCCGTATGGTCTTCGGTAATGATCTGCGTTTCCTTGCCGAGCAGCCGGCGTTGGATCATCGCTTGTGTTTGTTCGTATGCCTTTGTTATATCGGCCTGATGCTGCAGGACCGGGCGAAATGCAATGGTGAGATAGCAGGTATCGCGGTCGCGATCGAATACCTCCTTCAGTTTGTATAACATTTGCAGGACAACGGTCGGGTTCTCAGCGGAGAATATAAGGGTGGAAATTCGATTCTTCTCCATCTGCACGGTAACCGCATCGTGGAACATCTCGCCTAGCTCAATGTGAATAAACTCCTTAATATAGTTGGCAGCCTTCGCTTGTTCATCTGACACGAGACTGCGGAACTGCTCCGTGAACACAAGTTGAAATACGATCAAGTAAAAAGGCTTGCTCGTCTCCATTAAATCATGAACATCATTCCACTGATAAGTATTGTTAATTTTGCTTATATACCCGTAGTTTTCTAATAATTTGTTTTTCCGGGTCAAATCCTTGTTCATCGCTTCATTCTCGTCGATCATATGAGCGAGATTCGTACTGATGAGATCGAACTCGCGTATTTTGCTGTGAACATTCCCCCTCTTCCCATTTTTTTGCACCATTTCAACCATTCTTTGAATCGGATTGTTGAATTTGATGCTAAGCAGGATGGAGATCAGAACGCTAAGGAGTACAGCCACCGCGAGCAGAGTTAACAGTAGGATGGTTAGTCTCTCTACTTGTACGGTGATGCTGGTCACGGGAATTACGTTCATATAAGATAGTCCGGATATTTCACCCTTGGCATAAAAGTAATAGCTGTCGTTGCGCTCGAAATATCCTTGTGTGTCTGAATAAGAGAATCGGTCCAAAGCATTTTGGGCTACGATGCCCGGATCCGTTTCCTTCTCACTATAAGCTCGATATATGGTTTGTTTGTTATCATCCATAATAAGAAAGCTGTCATTGCCTGAGTAATGGAAAGTCTGGAACATCGCTTCCGCATCTAGTAACGCCATAATGATGTATTGATTATTGAACCTGTTCTTCACTACAAAGGGGAACATTTTGCCAATTGGATTCAAGGTGCGGTCAATCTTCGTTTCCTTGAATTCAGCAGCAGGAAATACCCGATGAGGATACTCTTCAATAAATTGTTGTTTCCAGAATACCGAATTGTACTTATCACTGATGTAATGCTTGGAGAATAAGTCCGGTGCGTTATCCAAGCCGCCCATCTCGATCACAAGAGAGTGATTGCGGAAGAACACGAATAGATTGTTCAGATGTAACATTTCATTGGAAAGCAGCGAGTTGATTTCTGTTTTAACCGCATTCACCGCATTATAGTCCACTTGCTCTCCACTGTTCCCTAACAGCAGCAATCGATCACTGAAATAGAACCGAAGCATTACGCTTTCCACCAGACGGAATTGCTTCTCATAGCTATCTACTGTGTTTTTCAGATTAAGGGTGTTGTGGTCGATAATTTCTTTTTTAATATTTTCTTTGAAGAAGGTGAACGACAGGATGTTGAAGGAAACAAGCAGCAGGATGACAATGAGAAAACCGATGAGCAGCTTTACAAACAACGAATCACGGTGGACCGGAAACCGAAAAATCATGCATGTACCTCCTCAAAGTTTGAATATATCCATCCATACCAGCCCCAGTGTCTATGCGGTACGTCTATCTTTATCTACTTTAGGTTCGATTATATTCCGTATGTTCGATTTAATAAAAACGCTTACATGTGGACGCATTGAATATATACAGCTTTCCCTCTTGCCCGTACTATAGGGGTGAGCTCATTGTAACAACACATGTGTTTGCTTGGCAACGTAAATCGGCTAGTCGTCGTGAATGAAAGTATCCTGCAGTCGACTAGTAACGGAGGCGGATCAATGAAACTGACTAAGACTGCGCAAGCATTGCCACAGGTGCCGCCGCAATCAGTGGAGCCTAGACAAATCTCATTTCGAAGAAGGTTAAATGAAAGCAAGTACTTATTATTACTCGTTCTTCCCACTGTGTTGTATTTTGTTATTTTTCATTACGTCCCCATGTTCGGAATCGCGATTTCGTTTCAAAAGTACAACCTGTTCAAAGGAGTATGGGGCAGCGAGTGGGTCGGGTTTAAGTATTACACGATGTTTTTCCAGAACCCTGATTTCTTCAAGCTGCTGCGGAATACGTTCCTGCTTGGCTTTTACAGTCTTGTATTCGGCTTTCCAGCTCCCATCCTGCTTGCTCTCCTGCTGAATGAGCTAAGAAGTATGGTGTTCAAGCGTTTCGTTCAGTCTGTCAGTTATTTGCCCCACTTTATCTCAAACGTGGTTATTGTCAGTATGATTGTCGTATTTCTATCTCCGTCTGGAGGAATAGTCAATCGACTGATCGAGGGAATTGGGCTCGAGCAGGTCAATTGGCTGATGAGTCCAGAGTGGTTCCGCACAATCTTCGTCACATCCGGGATTTGGCAAGGTGTCGGGTGGTCCTCTATCATCTATTTGGCAGCGCTTACTGCCATTGACCCTCATCTTTACGAGGCTGCTGATATGGATGGGGCGGGAAGGTGGAGTAAGATTCGACATATCTCAATCCCCGGCATCATGCCTGCTATCGTCATTTTGTTCATTCTGAACATCGGACATGTGCTCGCGGTAGGCTTCGAGAAAGTGTTCCTGCTCTATAATCCCGCAACCTATGAGACCGCAGATATTATAAGTACCTATGTGTATCGGGTCGGACTTGTGGAAGGCAATTACAGCTATGCAACCGCTATAGGTCTATTCACCTCCCTGATTGATTTGGCCTTCCTGTTAAGCGCCAACTATCTTAGCCGAAAAGCCGGAGAAACGAGCCTATGGTAGCTGGACATCCAATATCAGTTATTCCCTCCGGAGTAACCGTCAGGAGGCATTCATGAAGAGAAGACTGCAATTATTTGACGTCATCAATGTCATTCTTATGCTTGGTCTTGTTGTGGTAATGGTTTACCCGTTCGTCTACATGGCTGCTGTGTCATTCAGTGACAATGTATCTGTGCTGAAGGGGGAAGTTTCGCTCTGGCCAAAAGGATTTAACCTCGCCAATTACGAAATTGTATTAAACGATCCGAGGATCTGGAGAAGCTACCTGAACACGATCATGTATACCGTGGTCGGAACGGCTGTCTCTCTCTCCTTGACGGCAATGGGAGCTTATGCGCTATCCAAGAAAAAAATGCTGTTCCACAAACAAATCACCTTGCTGGTCGTGGTCACGATGTTCTTCAGTGGAGGAATAATCCCGACCTTCCTGGTTGTAAAAGGCTTGGGACTCGTGGACACCTTCTGGGCTATGATTATTCCAGGGGCGATGAGCGCGTGGTATTTGATCCTGATGCGAACCTTCTTCAGCGGTCTTCCGAATGAGCTTGAGGAGGCCGGCAAGGTGGATGGGTTAAGCGACATCGGATTATTCCTCCGAATCGCCCTGCCCTTATCCAAGGCTTCTCTAGCCACTATAGGATTGTTCTATGCCGTTGGAATATGGAACAATTTCTACACCGCCCTTCTCTACTTGCGAAATCCGGACCTAGTTCCACTTCAGGTGATCTTACGCAATATTGTTCTAGCTGGACAGTTCAATCTCGATGGCGGCAACTCAATCGGCAAGGATCACCAGATTGTCGAGGAATCCTTGAAATATGCCACCATTCTTATCGGAACTTTGCCGATACTGCTCTCCTATCCATTCCTGCAAAAGTATTTTGTCAAAGGGGTTACACTTGGTTCTTTGAAAGGCTGACACAACCTGTCCAATTAAAAGGCTTGCTAAATTCGAATGATGAGGGGGAAAGGCGTAAAGGTCCTTGCACTAAAAGGACTTAAGCCGCAATGATGAAAAAAACAATCGTTATCCTGCTAAGCTTCATCCTTATGTTCACATTAGCCGCTTGCGGTGGGGACTCCAACGGTGATGGAAATACTCCACAGGGCACGCCAAAAAGCACGGAGAAGAAAACATTAACCATGCTCGTAGGGGCACAGGCCAACTGGTCTTATGCCAAGGATAAGCCGATATGGAAGGCGATCTCAGACAATACGAATTATATCATCGACGGTCAAGTGCCTCCGGGCGACAATTACAAAGAAGCAGTCAACCTGACGATCGCATCAGGAAATATGCCGGATATGCTGTACATGTCGGATTTTCCAACAGCTAATAAATATGGTCAACAGGGTGCTCTGGTCAACATCCTCGACCACTTGGATATAATGCCGAACTTCAAGAAGTGGTTGGCTGCATATCCCGAGCTGAAGGAGCGCTATCTGGCTGACGGAGGCAAGATGTTCATGTTTCCGAACCAAGGCTTCGGGGAAACGAATCGGATCACCTGGCTGTACCGCGACGATGTGTTCAAGAAGCATAATCTGAAGGCTCCTACTAACTACGACGAGCTCTATGAGGTGCTAAAGGCACTGAAGCAGCAATATCCTGATAGCTATCCGCTCGTCACAAGATTCGCATTCGGCACCCTTACCCGGATGGCGCCCAACTTCGAAACAGGGAATGGCCCGTATTACGATTTTGACAAGAAAGAATGGAGATACGGACCAACGGAAGACAATTTTAAGAAAATGGTTGTTTATATGAACAAGTTTTATAAAGAAGGGCTTATTCCGCCAGATTGGTTGTCCGTCAACACGAAGAAATTCGAGGATTTCATCTCTAATAACAAAACCTTCGTGCTGCTCGATTATATGGTTATGGACACCTATAATACACCGCTGCGTAAAGAGAACCCGCAATTCGATCTGCAGTTCATGGCGCCGCCAAGCGGATTCGCAGGTGCCAAGAAACAGAATCCGAACGAGAACGTCGTCGATTCAGGTATGACGGTCGCCTCCACTTCTAAGAATGTGAAGGACGTCATGAAGTATATGGATTTCTTTTATACCGAAGCTGGTCGGGAATTGTCCAGCTGGGGGATTGAAGGCGTCACCTATGAAGTGAAAGATGGAAAGAAGAAGTACCTGGATCAATTCAAGACTTTGTCTGAATTACGTGAGAAGCCAGGTCTGGTCAACTATGGAACTTATACCTGGATCGATTATAGTGCTCACTTGTCTATTGCATCACAAGCCACCCGAGATGCTTACAAGGAAGCAACCAAGTATGATCCGAAGCTCCAGCCGAAGCCGCCATTCACCGATAAAGAGCAGGACATTCTGAACACGATTGGCCAATCGATAACGAAGCATCGCGAAGAAACGATTACGAAATTCATCCTGGGTGACAAAAACATGAACGAATGGGATGCCTATGTAAGTGAAGTGAAAAAGCTCGGAGTCGATCAATTACTCGAAGCACATAAGAGCGCTTATGAGCGGGTGTTAAAAGCTAAATAAATCGAAATGCGGGAGGTTTTTCAGATGATTCATTGCGGTATGAGTGAGGTGATCATTACCCCGCCTCTAGGCTGTTCTATGCCCGGTTACTTCCATGATCGCCGATCAACCGGGATTCTGGATGAGCTTTATGCCAAAGCCGTTGTATGGGAGTCGAGTACAGATACGGTTGCCATCATTGCCCTGGATTGTATTGATCTGACCCGACCCATCGTAGAAGCCATACGCAGTCAAGTGCGGGCTGGTACCGGAATATCTGAATCGTGTGTGATGGTATCGGCCACTCATACGCATACAGGGCCTCCAGTTAAAACCACAACATTCCTGCAGGATGATCAAGCTTATCTGGACTGGATGATCGAGAGGGCTACAGAAGCAGCGATTACGGCTTATCACAGTCGCCAAGAGGCGATCATCGGGGTCGGTCTTGGTCAGGAAGACCGTATTGCCTTTAACCGCCGTTTCTTCATGCAAGATGGAACTGTACGTACGAATCCCGGAATTGGCAACCCGCATATTGTTCGTCCTACCGGCCCCATAGATCCGCAAGTGATCGTACTGCGTATTGATGATACGCAAGGACGGCCTATCGGTGTCATTACGAACTATGCCACCCATACGGATGTGGTTGGCGGTACTGAGTATAGCGGAGATTATCCAGGTGAGCTCTCTGTTGCGATCAAGGAAGCGTTGGGTAGTCAGACGGTAAGCATGTTCTTAATGGGCGCTAGCGGGAATATTAACCACTACAATGTTGTGAGCGGTAAGGCAAGCGATTATGCCAAGCCCTCGGATTATTACCGCCGCATGGGTCGAATTCTCGCAGCCGAAGTACTAAGAGTGAGAGACGCTGTGAATACCGACAATGGGCAGAAGCTATCTCTGCACACGCGCCGAGGCACAGTGACAATACCGTATCGCAAGCCTAGCGAAGAGGATATTCGCGCTGCCGAGCATACATTGCGAACTGAAGCTCCAGAGCATGTAGAGTGCGCATTTGCCGCTGAATTGTTGCGTGCGAATGAGAGACAGGAGCCTTCCGTTGATGCAGAGATCCAAGCCATATTGTTGGGCGACCTCGCCATTATCGGACTGCCGGGAGAATTGTTCGTAGAGTTCGGGCTAGAGCTGAAGGAGAAGTCTCCTTTCCCGATCACCTTGGTAAGCGAGCTGAGTAACGGCTCGGTCAGTGCTTATTTATGCACCAAGGAATCGTATGCACAAGGCGGATACGAGCCCCGTATCACAGATAACAATCGCCTTGCAATCGATGCTGGCGAGCTGCTGACGGAACATACTCTGAAGCTGTTGAACCGCTAGATTTCATTATTGCATTCCTATACGAAGATGGCGGATCAGAACCTGTTCAAGTGTTCTGATCCGCCATATTTGATCAACTCGAATTAATGTAACGGGTCCGTCTCATACGTGATCTCGTCAATCGGCCTGTTGTTCAGCAGCATGGTGAAGTGGACGGACTCGTAATCACGCTCCTTATCCAGCTCATGCAGCAAAAGTGCGCCAATCTGCTCCCGATCCGTGGAGCTGGCAAAATCACGAAACTCAATAAACCCGGTCAGCTTACTTAGGCTAATATCGACTGTAGCTGTCCCAATAGGGTAGCTGCCTTGTGATTTTTCGAATATTTCGTAAGTCAACGCGTCCCCGTCATCTCGAGCTAACACAAAGGAGTACTTGGAATGCTCATCCGAGTCGGATACCTCATATTCTTGACGATTGGAGCGGGCTGAGTAAGTCCACTCTTCTTCTTCTTCCTCGTCATCCAATTCCAAGTCTTCCTCATCTAGCATATCCTCATGAGTCAGCTCCAGGGATTCTATGATCTCCCCTTCATACAGCATGTCCAGCTGAATCGTATCGACCTCAGAATCATTCAAGTCCGCAATGATAAGCTCTGCAACGTGCTCAATCTCATTTTCAAGCGGTTCGTAAATCCAATTGATCTCTCCTGATACATCGGCTCCGCGAATGCGCAAGTAAACTTCCGCTATCCATTCATCGTCTCTGTCATATACATGATACTCGACCCGATTGCGGCTCTCCCCAACAATAACGAGCTCATAAAAGGTTGGATCACGCAGCACTTGTGAAGAGATTTCGCTCTCTTCCGAATCCACTAACGAATAGGACGTCTCCTCGTCCTCTCCATCGCCAATCACATACTCATCATACTCATCATATTCATCATCGTCTTCCTCATCCTCGAATAGCAATTGACCCTCGTCGTCCATATCGACAAACTCTTCAATCATTCCAATCTGGTCTTCCGAAGCAATAATGACATCGTAGGGGCTGCAGGTCACAACGACTTCACAATCTTCTGCTCCTACTGCTGCTACGGTTTGCTCCACATAACTTTGAATAAACTGAAGGGCTTCTTTTCGTTCCGATCGGGTCAAAGATTCTTGTTCCAATTGAACGGAGCCGGCCACTCGATGTCCTTCTCGAATGACAAGAACTATAGTTCCAATATATCCGCCATCTAAACAAATGTCACATACTTCCCCGCCGGATGTTTTCATATCAGGTCTAATTGTGAATTGAGCCACTTCCATTCGCCTCCAGTTTACAGTTTCTGTTTACATTATTCATATTTAGCCCAAAATCTATACCTTATAGTTATCTGTCCATGCGCATTGACCCTGTAAGTAATACATTAGAGTATACCGAGTGCAAGATAAACGCACTACATGCTGATGCGACTTGAACATCTCCCAGTTTTCACGGATCGCACACACCAACAACACTTGCTTCGGATCAATAAACATACGGGGAGGAATTAGAATGTCTGCTGGTATAGGTTTTACTTCTGTAGGTGTAATTCTTGTTTTGTACATCCTGCTGGTGATTGTAACCCGTCCGGTCATATGCTAAGACGGAGTCCTCACCAATCTTCGTTCCAAACAAAAGAAGGATTGACGCATTAGGCGTCAATCCTTCTTTGCTTACCGGCTTATTCAACTTACGATCAATCACTCAAGCAATGCTTGAGAAGCGATAAATAGACGCCTCCGTCATTGTTGGAAACGGTAATTTCATCTGCTATCTGCTTCACTGCATCTGGGGAGTTGTCCATCGCTATGCCCATTCCAGCAAACTTCAGCATATCCACATCATTATAATAATTTCCCATAGCAAGCACTTCCGACGGCTCTATGCCAAGAGATTGCGTCAAAGCACGCAGGGCATTTCCTTTGGAAGCTTCAGCATGCATCACGTCGATGAATTCATCGCTGCTGCGTAACACTTGCAATCCCCAGCTTTCCTGCTTCCAATCTGCCTCTACACGATCCATGACCAGCATATCAGCTGAATAGGCAGTGAACTTGACAGGCAGCTCTTGCAGAGCGATTACATCGGTAACACGCACAGGTTCAATCACGAACTTAGCATACATTTGACCAACCGCACCCGGATATTCCGTGTCCGTGTGCAGTTCAGTTGGTGTGGACAAATCGTAATGGATCCCGTGCTCTCGGCAATAGTTGACGAAGTAGGCCAAATTCTTCGGTTGGAATGGATACTGGTGAATGATTGAACGGTCCTCCGTCCTGATCGTAGCAGCTCCATTATGCGTTATAACGGTCCCTGTCAAGCCAAGCTCCTCCATAACGGGAATGGCATTGCCTGGTCCTCTTCCTGTACATAGGACAATCGTTGCTCCCAGATCATGGACTAATCGAATCGTTTGTTTCGTCTGCTCAGTCAGCTCATGCTCATCGTTAAGCAGCGTTCCATCGACGTCTAAAGCAATTATTTTGTATTTCACTTGAAATCCCCCTATCCTTCTATCGTTGCTCCTTATTCATCTTGTAGAGAAGGTTGAAGCGACTCCAGCTCCTTATCCGTCAGTTCCCGGTATTGTCCTGGCAATAAATGCTCATCTAGCAACAACGCACCCATGGACATTCTTTTCAGGTACACAACCTTTTTCCCTACAGCCTCAAACATGCGCTTCACCTGATGGAATTTTCCTTCCATAATGGTAAGCTCGATCTTGGAACGGAACCCCTCTCCCTCGCCTATAACACTTAGAATGGTAAGCTTGGCCGGCATCGTAACATATCCGTCATCCAGCCTCACACCTTCACGAAAAGCTTCCGCATCTCGTTCATCCACTTGCCCCTGTACTTCTGCAAAATACATCTTGGGCACATGCTTGCGCGGAGACAGCAATTGGTGAGCCAGCTTCCCATCGTTAGTCAGCAGCAGTAATCCTTCTGTATCCTTGTCCAATCGACCAACAGGAAAGGGCTCGAACACCTGATATGCAGGCTCCAACAGATCTATGACGGTACGATCCCGGTTATCCTCCGTTGCAGAGATTACGCCCGGCGGCTTGTTCATCATGAGATAAATAAATTCCCTGTAGACCACGAGCTCTCCATTCACATGGATTTGATCCTCATAAGGATTGACCTGTAATCCGAAATCTGTTACCGTAAGTCCGTTCACAGCCACTGCCTTTTGTTTGATCCATTTTCTTAACTCACTTCGCGAACCATAACCCATATGGGCCAACACCTTATCTAATCTTTGAGTCTTTCTCATCCTAGGTCCACCTCCACCCTGGCGGGTATTCATTCTTCAGCATGCCGTCCTGCCATTTGGCCCAACCTAGCGGATATCCATCCATACACACGAGCGTATACCCTTTAACAGGCACAGTTGCTGCAGATCGCACTAGAGCGGAATCCGGCAGATGGAGCGTTTCCCCTTTTAAGTACCGGATTACATCCGCGGATTCTCCATCTAGATCTACACGGCGAACGGATTGATCGGCCTGAACGCCCATTGCCAAAGCCTGCGACGGTTCGAACCGTTCCTTTCGAATCGAGCCGAGAAACCAGCCCGGACGCACTACCTTAATGCCTGACAAATCCGGGATATCCGGGGGGACTTGGTATACATAATCCCCTCTTAATTCGAGCTGACCAGCCCTATCGATTACAAAATGCTCACTCCAAAAACGTTCCAAAACCGCTGCTGAAGGAGCATCTCCAGTATGATTAGATCTAGAAGACGGCTTGGACACTCTTGCAGTCTTCGCCTTGTTACTTGGCCGATGCAGGGCTTGCTCAGACTCATTGGATACTGGAACAACATCGGGCTCATTATCCCGCTCTAATACAGCCACATAGTGACCTTCTCCCCGCACCAAATGAGGCCACAGTCTTACAGTATCGCGAGTCGCTTCAACTGCCTGGTTTCTCGTCTGACTAACCGCTTGAACTGGTGTCTCGTTCAACCACTCCGGTCTGCCCGCGGCAAAACCATGCGAATAAGGCACCTTCACGACTCTGAACTGGGGATGCTCCTCCAGAAATTCAGCAATGGTCGCTTCGTTCTCCTCCGGAGAGAACGTGCAGGTCGAGTACACCATTCTTCCCCCTGGTCTCAGCATCTTGGCCGCACTGATCAGAATAGCTCTCTGCATGGAGGCGTATCGACTTACTTCAATCTCATTCCAAGACTTGGTCATCTCCGGCTCTTTGCGAAACATCCCTTCCCCGGAGCAAGGAGCATCAACTAATATTTTATCGAAATACTGGGCAAAGGGCAGTGCCAACCGCTCCGGCAAATCATTCACCACGACCGCATTCATCACACCGAACAATTCCAAATTTTTGACCATTGCCTTCACCCGGTCCGGATGATTATCATTAGCTACAAGAACTCCTTGCTGCTTAAGCTTGCCTGCTATTTGCGTTGACTTGCCTCCAGGTGCGCCGCACAGATCCAATACTTTATCACCAGGCTTCACATCGAGCAGCTCCACAGGCGCCATCGCGCTTGGTTCTTGAATATAATAGAGTCCCGCATGATAATAGGGGTGCTTGCCAGGCCGATCTCCTTCGTTCAAATAATAGCCTTCCTCTGACCAGGGAATGGACTCGCTGCCAAAAGGAACCTGCCTCTCGAATACAACCGAGCTAATCTTGAGAGGATTCCTTCTTAAGCCAAATACGCGCGTATCCTCGTAGGATGCAAGAAAAGAGGGATATTCGTCCTGTAATAACCGGTTCATTTTATGTAAAAAGGTTGTTGGAAGTTTCGTAGTCATAGAGGTGCCTGCACTTTCACTAGTCGTTAAAGGAATGTTCAATAAATCCTCAAAATTTCCTCCATAGGGAAGAAGGATAAGAATCGTTAGAGGAAGAACTTAATAAAGAGAAGCAACTATATTAATGAACCTAGGGGTGTATGATGAAAAAATTATCGATTTATCTTGGAATTATCGTGGCTCTCTTTGCCCTTTTGTTTATTGTAAACCAACAGAGCGAAAAGTCCAAGAACGCAGCACGTCTCGGCAATTTGGATGAGGCCACCAAGGCTAAGGCTGAACAGCTATACGGAGTAGATGCAAGTAAGCTTAAAGCGGAGACCGTGCAGCAATTGAAAGATGCTAATTACCAGAACATCATTCAGCCCGATGAGCTTAAGAAAAAGATTGCAGCTAAGGAAGAAACATTCGTCTACTTCTTCTCCACCACATGTGTGCATTGCCAAGCCACTACTCCAATCCTGAACCCAATCGCCAAGGATGCGGGCGTCGACTTGAAGCAGTTGAATCTGTGGGAGTACGAATCGGATTGGAATACGTACAAAATTACAGCAACCCCTACACTCGTCGTATTCAGAGATGGTAAGGAAGTAAGCCGTCTTGAAGGCGGAGTATCTCATGATGGCCAACCAGGGCTGTCCCCAGATGCATTCAAGCAATTTTTCGCAACGAACAAGAAGAAGTAAAAAATACAAACGCCGGAGCCATTATAGAAATGGTTTCGGCGTTTTGTGCGTGTGTAACCCCATTACGTCTCCTCATCGTGCTTAACGGGAGGAAAATCCCGCATTTCCTCGACCATTCCAACCAAATCCGAATGGATGATGGCAATGTTCAGATCGTAGAAATCGAATGGTTTCTCCTCTATATTTTCCAGCTTGGCCAAGTACTGCCTTGAGTCTTCTACAAGCTTCCCCAGATCAATGCCCATGCTGATCCGAGGGTAATTTTCCAACTTCTCAATTGCCTGATCGAATAGCTTGATCGCGCCCCCGATATTGCCATTCCGATGATGGTACAGGCCTACAGCAACCTGCAACAAACCTTGATGCAGAGGATTGCGGCCTTCCTCCATCCATAGCTCCTCCATTACTTCATGACACTCGAAGTAGTCCCTTTCTATGTTGAAGTAGTACAGGAACTCGATGTACAACTGATCGTAGCCTATCATCAACGGAATTACTCCTTTGCTTCGCTCTACATTATCGGCTAATGATTCCCCGATTTCTTAGCTCTCAGTAACGCTTCTTGCAGATCTTGAGACAGCTCCCTCAAGCTCCACACATCTTCCGTCTCCCAGAGCTCATTGAATTTCAACTGGAATTGAGCTGCTTCCCTAATACGATGGTAGTAGTATAAATCCTGGATCCCATTCAATACATTGGATACCAGATTCGATTTGTCTTCAAAATGCTGCTGTGCCGCTATGATCTCATTCCGGATGCTCGCCATTTCTTGATCCAATTGGTAGGCTGCTTCGGCCGCTGTTTGCAGTCTGGCTTTGATGTCCGCCGGCAAATGCTCTTTGAATTTATAACTCAAGGAGTGCTCGATCGTAGCCCAGAAATTCATAGCTAATGTACGGATCTGAATCTCCGCCAGTACCGGCTTCATCCCGAGCGAGGTTTGAACAGGATACTCCACAATAATGTGATAGCTGCGATAACCGCTCTCTTTGTTGTTCGTAATATAATCTTTTTCGAATATGACCGCCATATCTTTTCTGGTTCGAATCATTTCCGCCAAACGATGGATATCTTGTACGAATTGACACATGATCCGGATGCCGGCAATATCTTCAATACCGGTCTCTAATTGGTCCATTGGTACATTTAATCGTTTCGCCTTTTCCAATATACTTGATATTCGCTTAATCCGCCCCGTAACAAATTCAATTGGGGTGTATTCTTCTCTGCTTTTAAACTCTGTACGAAGCGTCTTGAATTTGACTTTAAGTTCTTCAACCGCCTGCTCGTAAGGGAGCAGGAATCTCCCCCAGTCTCTGCTGTCCATAGAATGAAACCTCCGTCCTGAAATTCCGAAGAAATCCAGTTGTTCTGCTGTGTGAATCGAACAAGGCTCGATCCTGTTACTTATGATCTGCACCTACCGCTTGTGAGATATGGCTGTAGCCGTCAAGTCTTAATAGCTCCAGCAACCCTTCATTCAGTTCACGGATTAATCTTGGTCCTTTATAGATTAACGCAGTGTACACCTCTACAAGCGATGCTCCAGCCCGTATTTTGTCATATGCATCCTTTGCCGAAAAAATACCCCCGCAGCCGATAATCGGCAATGCTCCTTGCGTATGTTTGTAAACACCTCTGATAATCTCGGTAGAGCGAGTTGTAAGCGGCTTACCGCTTAAACCTCCGGTTTCCTTGCCATTGTGATGCGTTAAGCCGTCGCGAGAAATCGTTGTATTCGTGGCAATGATCCCTGATACACCGCCTTGCACCAGTGTCTCCACCATATATTCTAACTCATTTTCTGTTACGTCTGGAGCGATTTTGACAAACATCGGCTTGGACGCTCCACCGAATCGTTTTTGCTGCTGGGCCATTTCCTCTTTGACCGCTGCTACAAGTCTTTGCAGCTCGGCTCCATGCTGTAAATTACGCAGCCCTGGTGTATTCGGTGAGCTAATGTTAACTACAAAGAAGTCTCCATATGTATAGAGCGTTCTGACACATTTGCGATAGTCTTCCTCCGCATCTTCATTGGCGGTATCTTTGTTCTTCCCGATATTGACAGCTACAGGAATCGTATGCCTGCCTGTCTTCCGTAGATGCTGGGCCATCGTTTCTGCCCCTACATTATTAAAGCCCATCCGATTAACGAGGGCTTCGTCAGACGGTAGACGGAATAATCTTGGTTTATCGTTGCCTTGTTGCGCTCGGGGCGTTACGGTTCCCACTTCCATGAATCCGAAGCCTAGGGACGAGAAGCCTTGAACGGCTGCTGCATTCTTATCGAGTCCGGCTGCGAGTCCCACTGGATTATGAAAATCCAGACCGCATAGCTGAACCGCGAGCTCCGGGTGTCTGGCCACTCCGTACATTTGCTTAAGCAACGACAATGCACCAGGGATCCGAGAAGCTTGTCCTAGTCCGTCCACCGTTAGATGATGAGCTCGTTCTGCATCCATACGAAATAATACAGGTTTTGCAATGTTACTGTAAAGCATGATAGGTACACTCCGTTCCTCATTAGACTCTATCGAACAGTTTATCTGTTTCATTGTCAAAAAGAAAGTACCTATTTACAGAATAGATTACCCTAACGTTTTGTTTCTATGTAAACCTTTTCATTTCCATATTAGGTTTGCTATAATGAAGACAGTTCTAGTCTTCAGAGTCCAATAGGATGTGAGGTCGATTTCCATGAGCAAACGGAAGCCAAGTTATATGGAACGAAGGCATAAGGAAACGGTGAACAAGAAGGCTATTATATGGGCCGGCTCTATTGTGGCAGGGATTATTATCCTGATGTCCGTGTTATTGATCTGGAATCCATAACGCAACATGTATCAGACATCATTCATTGAAAAGGCGTGCAGAGAAACCTGCACGCCTTTTATATTGCAGCTTATGTCAACCAACGATAAACTTTGGTCGGGTTGGTCTCGTTCCCTTTGACAGGGAGGCTGAAAGGGGACTTGGATCGTAATATGTCCGCAGGCAATAAGCCTGTTCCTATAATCACCTTGGTTCCCATGGGAACCATATCGAAGAGCTCCTCTACGTCGCCCTTCAACATTCGAACACATCCTAGCGATCGATCGGAACCGATACTGGTAGGTTGATTCGTGCCATGAATTGCGAACAGAGTATCGGACAGTGTCATGCCGCGGCTGCCGAATTCTCCATTGTCTCTTCCATTCGGATTCCGCACTTTTTCGCTTATCGTGAATTCACCCTCCGGGGTGCGGTTGCCTCCAAGTCCTACTGGATATGAACGCACAATCATATTACCGTTAACCAAAGCCAGCCTATGCGTCGATTTGTCCACGATAATCTGCAGCGGTCCACTTAACAGGTCAGTGGAAGAGATGGATTGTGGTGCTGCTGATTGGGATTGTTGGAGATTGGGCTGCTGCTCGATGGTACTGGTTGGAGAGGATGGATCATTGATCACCTCTTCCGCTGCTGCTCTCATTAACGGAGTGAGTCCGGACAAGAAATTATTCGGATAATCCTGAGTCAGCTTATCTACCGACTCCGGAAGCTTGCCGGTTATGGATTGATAGCCTTTGAGCGCAGAGCGTACAATCATCCTCTGTTCTTCCTCCGACTTCCAAGCATTGAACTGCTGCTTCGCTTGTGAAGCATCTCCAGGCTCACAAGAGCACAATTCTTTATCATATTCCGACAACTTGTATGCGCCATCGCTTTCAACCGTTTTCTCGGCACTGAACAGGAGCTTCGGCTCTGCCTGCCAATCCTTCCACTTCGTCCCGACTGGCGGAGCTTGGACCAGCAGAGCAGTCAGAGCTCCATCCATCACTTCAGATAGAATGGGGCTGACAAGATCAGATTGACGCTTGATTGTGCTGAGATTGCCCTCCGCATAATGTACAACGGTTTGTGGCTTCTTAAGGAGAGCTTCTTCCCCATGTGCCGCTGGCGATTGCATCCCTGTTGCCGTCGATTGAGAGTTGGAATTGGCAGCCGCAGCAGCAAGCTTGGATCCCGAGTTATCCGCGGCATGATCGGTCTGTACTAGCAGCAAGACCATGGCGAGCCAAGCCAGCATCCACTTCCAGGATTGTCGCATTGAACTTCTCGATTTACGGCTTGACTCACGCAAGGGATTATCGGATTTATCCAAGGGACGATCAACTTTGATGTCCGGCAGCGGGATGTCCTCGTAAGCTTCGTATACTTCCCCTGCTCGAATGTAGCAATACTTCGCTTTGGCTATTTCTCCATGTTCCGCATAATCCTTTCCAAGCAAGTACCAGGCCATCTTATTGTGTGGATGCTTCTGAACGTATTCCTTTAATGCATCTCGTTGATTGATGTGGAGGTTGTTCACTGCTGACGGCCACCACCCTATTCGATAGTAAGTGTTATTTGTATCCTATTGATGTTATCGGTAATAGGACCGTTGAATTACACTGGATGCCCCCATTCAAGATCGGATCCATAAATCACATCCATTTGTTGGAGAGTTTTGTTGATTACCCGTACTTCGCTAATGCTAAAGTATCCGTATCCTTCAGATCGTTGGAAGGGAAGTTTAATCAGTAACCCTTCACCATTAACTGTTATATTATCACTGCCGGTCCCGGTATCGAAGTTAGTAACAATGTAAACAAGAGAGGAATAGTCCGCGTTCACAATTTGAGCACTAGCTTCTGGATCAAAGATCGTAGGTTCTGCGTCAGGTGACCCTTCACTCAAATAAAAGCCTCCATAATTCAAATGCACCTCAACGGCATAGAAAGCATTTGGCCCAGTGAAATTAGCCATTCTTAATTCAAGATTAGTAACCTCACCAATACCATCGCTCGCTTCTAAATATACCTGATTTAATAATTGGATCGAAGCGCTATAAATATTTGTTAACTCTGCCTGTGCACTGTCTCTAAATTTCACATAAATGGTGTTGTGCGCTTTTCCAGTTGATAATGTGAAATTCACATTGCCCGATTTTGGAACCCAGCTCTCTTCATAAACATCCGCAAAGTCATCATATTCTGAGAGCAACATTTCAGTTGCTTCATCAGGTGGAGTTAATTGTAGATTAACATTCCTTGATGCTGTTGTGAGAGAACCTCCATTAATAACAATTACGTAATTCGTTACCATCACATGAACGGATGTAGTAAATACATTGCCCGCCTCATCTCTCAAACGCATGCTTACAGTCTTGGCGCCTATCCCCGCTGATAAGTGATAATTAGATTTTGCGGGGCTGAAGGTTTCCCAGTTACTGTAAGGTCCGGAAACATCCGAATTCGAGACACTCATCTCCGTATAAGCATGGGCACCGTCAGTTGTGAGTTTAAGATCCACTATGTTCGAATGAACAACATTCCCTACGGCTCCAACAATTTCGATCGTACCCGTTGGTGCTATGGTGTCGACTTTGATAAGAGGTACTGTCGCCGGAGTGCTCTCATTACCTGCTGCGTCAGTTGCCTTCACAGTAAAGTTGTACTCTCCATTGTTAGGAACGCTAACGGGTATTGATACTGGTGTTGTACCGTTGCCTGTGCCTGTTCCCACAAGATGCGTCCCATTATTGTAGACATGAATGACAGATCCTGCCTCTGCTCGAACCTGTAAGCTCTTGTCGCTGCTTGCATTCCAGTATGGAGGAGTTGTACTCACTGCAGGTTGGGCAGGTTTGATCTTATCTAGGGTCACACTTACTTGGCTTTGTAAGCTCGTAATTCCTGCATCATTAGTAGCAGTCACTCGGAATGTATACACTCCATCCTCACTTAATGCCACTGGAATTATCGATGTGTTGGCAGTGGTTTTGGGTGAAGTATAGAACGGAGTTGCACTGCTTCCTATATAAGCTTTGATGATTACACCTATTTCAGCTTGGACCTCGATTCGTTGGCTGCTTGCAGCATTCCAATAGGTTGGAAGAGCTGTTAGCACAGGCTTCGAAGGAGTTGGCGTTGGTGTTGGAGTCGGCGTTGGCGTTGGTGTTGGTGTTGGTGTTGGTGTTGGTGTTGGTGTTGGTGTCGGTGTCGGCGTTGGCGTTGGTGTTGGTGTTGGTGTTGGTGTTGGGCTGTTACTGCTTCCCTTTACCTTATCCTCTTCGAACTTAGCCTTTTCCTCCTCCGATAAGCCGCTCTTATAAGCTTGCTCTGCTTGTTCCTTCTGCTCCTTTTGTGCTTGGCGATTAGCTTCATCCTGCTTTTTCTTTTCTTCTTCTATTTGAGCAAGCAATGCAGCATTTTGACGTAGTTTTTCTTCTTCTTGCAAGCGTCGCTCTTCTTGCTTTGCTCTCCGCTCTTCCGCAAGTCGAGCAAGCTCCGCTTCCTTTGCTTTTATGACGTCAGGATTGGTTGCAATGCTTTTGTCGAACGGTTTGACATTGTTCAAATCGATTTTCTCTCCTGAGCTGCTCTCATTCACTTTATTAATAATCGATTTCATCTCATCCGGTTCGAATTTCTTGGCGTCCAGAGCAGCCTTTGCCACGTTAGCTACTAGATTGTTAAGGTTGGCGCCAAAACTGGAAAGCGAAGCTTGATCACTTAACAAAAGTCCGGATTTTGGATCAATCACCTTCGATCCATCCCCAACCTGTTTCACCATCGTTTCATTTTCCTCACGAATTTGTTCAATGGTTGTGATTAACTTCTCGATCATTTCTTTTGGGGCTTTTGCTATAAATTCATCGATATCTAGAGGCATTACTCCCGTTGAAGCGTCTGCTCCATCGCCGGAGAGCTGAATCTGTTGTCCTGGATATACATATGCTGATCCGCCGTCTCCGCTGCCTGAATCATCATTGCTATTGCTAGGGGATGCTTGGAGTACTCCAGAGGCCATAATCGCGAATATTTGTCCAAACCTGGATTCAATAAACCCATTAGAGCCGCGAACACCCATAACTGCTGTTGGGGTATCCACCTCAAATTCATCTTCTGCGCTCACAAGTTTCTTGACCTTGAACCACATCGAGCCTGCCCACATCTTAAGCTTAGATTTCTTCCCCCCGCCACTTGCTTCAACCAGACTTGAGATGTACATGTCAGTATTCTCACCGATCGTCACCTCATCCTCCTGGTCAACAATTTGCAGAATTAGGCTAGCTCCTGATTCTGTCCGGATATGATCTCCCTGATTCAAGCTCATTTCTTGGAATGCTTGATACTCATTTGATCCTCCAGCTTTGGTCACCATAACGGTTCCTGACACGCTCGTTACAATAGCAGCACGATTTTCTTTGGCAGATGCTTTACTTGCACCTAGTACTGGAAATGAACTCATACTTAATACGATACAAATGATTACAATTGAACTTATTATCCGTGTCATCTAGCTTCTCCGCTCCTTCGCTAAACCAGCATTTACAAAAAAAGAAGCCAGCACTTGTGCCGGCCTATGATAGTAAAAGAATCAAGTATGTAGTTATCTTATGATAACGGTCTGGGTATCCTGATGCCATTGTACATTTTGTCCAAGCTCTTCAGCGAAGAAACGAATCGGAACGTAAGTTAGATCATGATTAATATACGGAGCCACATCGATTGGCTTGACCACATCTGGTGTGTTAGGTACTATTCTCTTAATCTCTTGCTTGCCGATCGTTAACTCTACACTTATTGTACCTTTGGTCAGACGAACCGTTCTTTCCCCTGTGGCCACATTCTCGTTGTAGCTAACTGTATAACCAAGCGCTTCTGTAACAGCTCGCACTGGAACTAATACACGGCCATTCACATTCTCAGGTTGAGCTTCGAAAGGAATGAGGTTAGTCCCGTTCACAACTTTCACTACTCCATCATTTGTAATGCCTGTCGGAAGTTCATAGAATTCTAATTTACGAATTTTATTGTTATAGGAATCCGCTATCCAGATGCTGCCATCCGTTGCAACAGTCACATCAGTCGGATTTTGCAATCCGGAAGACCGTTCCGCACCATCCGTGAACCCGCTTAACCCATCTGTATCTCCAGCCAGTGTATAGACAACTTGATCTTTCAAATAACGTATAGAGTGGTTCAAGCTATCCGCGATAATAAGACCTCCCTGGTCCGTAACGGCAAGACCTTTAGGGAAATTGAACTGAGCCTTGCTTGCATCGCCATCAATAAGGTCACCTGCAGCATATAGCGCACTTTTCTCATATAGAGATGCGTTATTGGCTGGCACAAGACCAGCAACCGTAGTAACCTTTCCAGCAGACAGGTCAATATATCGAATCAATTGATTGCCGGTATCACTTACATATAGATTGCCTTTGCCATCAAGAGCGAGTCCCGCGGGCTCATTGAACAAGGCAGTCTTCAAATCGCCATCCTTATAATCTCCTCCCGGAACAGCCTGCCCCGGTACTACCTCTACAACTCTAGTAGATAGAGCATTCAGCGTAGATACATCACCAGTCGCTGAAATTATCCGTATAGCGTGATTTAAAGTATCTGCAACATAGAGCGTACCATTAGCCGCTATCGCTACATCCTGCGGGGAGTGGAAGGAAGCATCTTTCCCTTTTCCATCCTTACTTCCAATTACTCCATTCCCTGCAACCGTCGTTACATTACCGGCAGTGTCTATTTTGCGTATAGCATGATTGCCTGAATCTGCAATATATAAATTCCCTTGTAGATCGGCAGTGATGCCCTTCGGTTGTTCAAAGACGGATACTTCCGCTTTGCCATCTGCGAGCCCGCCTATCGGATTCTCATAAGCATCTTTTTTAAATGTAATACCAGCGAATGTCGACACAGCATTATTACTTAGTTTACGTATTAAGTGACTCTTGGAATCCGCAATAACTACGGAGCCATCTGGCATAGCTGCAATACTCCATGGACTGCGGAACAATGCGGATGCAGGCGGACCATTCTCCTCACCTAATTCCCCTTTTCCGGCAACCGTAGTCACACTTCCTAGAATCTGATTGTCGATGCCTACTGTTGCTTGATCGATCTTACCTGCCCATGCGGTTGTGCTGCCCATAAGAAGGGAAACTGCAAGCATTGGAATACTAAGTTTACGCAGTGGTTTCATCTCGTTCTCCTTTATATATCCAAAATTATTTGGCTCAGTTCTCTCAAAACACTACAATTTTGCACCACTGCCATCAAATAGGATCTCAATAAGGATCGGACTCACGGAGTTAAAAATGACTTCTCCGTCTTTATCGACTAACATGATCTCGAATTGTAGTGTTCTTGTAAACGACTCGGAACTATCGAACGAAGGAGCAGCAAGTAAAGGAATTTGGATCAATCGTTTGAAACCCGTAACCGGAATTCCACTAGTACCTGAATCCGCTGATGGATACTTCGAAATCGTATATACGATTTCTTTAATATGATCTTCATTCGCTGGGTATTCCTGTAAATTCGCTATACTGGATTCACTTGCGAATATTTGATTCCCATTGAAGCTTGGGTCTGTACCATGTAATGGATGAAAGGAAAGCGCACTATTATACTGCATATGAATTTCCGCGCCATAGACGGCTTGCGCATCGACCAAATCATTCAACACAATATTCACAAACAAATTATCATTAGGTCTTAATGTAATCTCGTCCCCTGAAGCTGTTAATTGATCGGATGAAGCTGTGATTGTAACAGCCTTACCTGGCATCGATGACGGCAGTAACTCGATATTGCCCGTGAATGGATTGGATTCATTGCCGGCTCGATCGACCAGCTTCACATAGATGTCTCGTGTCACAATACTTGTTCCGTTATTCGCAAGCAGTGTATGCGAGATCCCTGCAGGATCATAGCTCTTCGTGACAGCAGAAGTAAAGCTTGAATTATCCGCAATAATTACGGAAACGATCTGTTCTGTAACATCCAAGAATTTCAAATTAACTTCAGCTGATGATGCAGTTGTATTCCCGTTGTTAACGATTAAGCGGCTCGCAGAAGGCAGGGTTGTATCGAGTGTAACCTCAAACGTAGCCGCCAGACTCTCATTGCCAGCAGCGTCCGTAGCGGTAACACTGAGCTGGTTATTCCCATTGGTCAATGTAATAGGAACATTCGCGACACCTGCGGGATTAGCAGATGCATTCCCTCTAATACTCGAGCCCAGCTTCACTCTAACAGTCGAACCCGCTTCAGCATCTACCGTAATCGTGATATTCGGATTCTTGACCGCAGCAGGTACGGAGCGGACAACCGGTTTGCTAGGAGCAGTTGAGTCAACCGGATCTTCGCCAGTATTGTTGTTATTCGTCGGCTCTGACGGCGTCTGCTGATTCTGCTGCTGTTGTTGCTCCTGCTGCAATTTTTCTTCCTCTAACTTTGCCTTCGCGGCTTCAAATGCTGCTTTTGCGGCTGCGTCCATTTGTTGTTTCAACAACTCTTCTGCTTTCTTCTTTTGCTCCTCTTGAGCCTTTTTGTTCGCTTCTTCGATCCTCTTCTTATCTTCTTCCAACTTCTTCAATAAATCTGCGAGCCGTTTTTGCTTCTCTTCCAATTCTTTCTTTTCTTTTTCTTGCTTCTCGAGCTTTTCCTTCTGCAGCTTATCTAATAATTCCTTCTTCGCTTTCTCCGCCTCAGGGTCGGTTCCCACCGTTTTGTCGAAAGGCTTCACGTTGTTCAGGTCAAGCTTCTTATTCGGATCTGTAATGGATGCATTGGCTTTATCTATCAAACTCTTAATCTCGTCCTTGCTCAGCTTGTTCTCATCTGCTGCTGTCTTCGCCACGTTTCCGATCAGGTTATTCAGATTGTCTGCAAATTTGTTCAATACACTTGCATCAGTAAGAGCGAGACCCGTTTTGGAGTCAACGGTCTTCTCACCCGCTTGAATACTGCGGACAAATGCATCATTTTCTTCTTGAATGGCTTGCATGGACTCAATCAACTTCTTAATTACACTCGGTGGTGCATTTTTTACAAATTCATTCACATCTAACCCAGTCGGTCCAATATCGGAATCCTGCCCCTCAACAAAAGTGAATTGCTGGCCTGGGTAAATAGGTGTTGTCGAGCCGCCGGCCTCGTTATCAGAAGAACTGGTTGTACTTTGAGACTCTAGGATCCCCGATGTCATCATGGCATAAATTTGCCCTAGCTTCGCTTCTATATATCCATTGGAACCGCGTACACCCATGACTGCAGTAGGCGTTTCTACTTCGAACTCGTCGTCCTCGCTCACCAGCTTCTTCACCTTGAACCAGACAGATCCGGCCCACATCTTGAACTTGGACTTCTTGGCGTTGCTATCGGTTTGCAGCAAGCTTGATATGTATAAGTCGGAATTGGGTCCAATCGTAATTTCATCCTCTTGATCGACAATTTGCAGAACAATACTTGAGCCGTCTTCTGTCTTGAGATGGTCTCCCTGACTAAGACTCATTTCCTCAAATGCACGATAAGCGTTCGAACCGCCCGCCTTGGTAACCAGGACGGTTCCTTCTACGGTGACAGCAATTGCTGCACGTGTTTCCTTAGCAAGTGCTACCCCCGTAAACCCTTGCGATACCATACCGAACACTACAGTAATGCTAATGAGCTTAGCTATCCCTTTACGTCTAAATTTACTCGTTTTCCTCACAATCGACACATGCTCCTCTCCGTTATTGAATCTCTGTCTCTCTTAAAATAATCGGCTAAATCTATGTAATAGTTTACTTAAAACTTCAGAAAAACCATGTCAAAAATCCCCAAAAATCCGCATCTAAATTATACCAGAAGATTTTCATTTGTGACATATAAATCAGAACAAATTACCTAATAGGCGACTAACGAACTAACATTGCGACTCTTCTCGACATCTAATAAATAATTCGAATTGCTCTTTTCGGCATATAGGATCTTTTGATATGGAGCGACATAAAACAAACATTTTGAAAATACATTGGAATATTGTTGTTTCTGAAGGAAAATTATGCTACGTTCTGTTTGATAATAAGGAATTTGATATTTTCAAGGGAATGAAAGGGGAAGCGGAATTGAGTAAAAAAACGGCTATTATATTAGGAAACTTTATTGTTTTATTGCTTACAGTGCTCTTATTTACATTAGGCAGCTTTCAATCGTTTTCGAACACTATTTACAGCTACATATCCAAGTGGTCGATGACCGGAATGCCGCATGAGGACATTATTGTAATCGGGATTGATGAGAAATCACTCCAAGATTACGGAGCTTATCCGTTCGACAGAAAGCTTTACGGCAAACTTGTCAATATTATGGAAGAGTCTGGAGCTAAGGTTATTGCTTTCGATGTAATGTTCAATAACTCAAGTAATCCCGAGAGTGACAAAGCATTCGCGGATGATCTAGCCAAGTACAAGAACGTTATTATCCCCTCTGTGGCCGTATTAGAGAATCAATTCAGCCGATCTACGAAAGTCAAAGCGGATGAAAGAATCATGGCTCATGATGTAACCAAACCTATTGACGTCTTGGGCAAAGTATCTCAAACCGCCCATATTAACGCCTTGTTCGATGACGATGGAGTGATTCGCAAAACTTGGTTGGAGCTTGATACAGCAGACGGAGTGCTTCCTTCCCTTGGTTTGAAAATCGCCCAGATGGTCGGAACAGATGTAGACAAATATTTAGTCAATAATCCTCAAAAAGAACTTACCATCAATTATCAAGCGATGACCAAAGACTTCTTTACGATTTCTTTCTCAAAAGTATTAAGCGGAACGTTGCCTAAGGACACATTCAAAGACAGAATCGTTCTGATCGGTTATGTAGCACCAGGCTCAGACCAAGGAATCACGCCAATTGAAAAGCATATGAACCTGGTTTACGCCCATGCTAACATCGTATCCCAGTTGCTGAGCGGTCAGAATGTCACTAATTTGAATCAATGGACAACGATTGGCATTATGTTTGGCGTCATCCTGTTGTTCGCCTTTGCCTCTTGGCGTATCAAACCTTTCCTTACACTAGCCGGTATATTCGTGCTCACCTTGGGCATTTTATTCCTGCAGTATCAGCTTTTTGCTACCAAAGGACTGTTCATCGATTCCGTTAATCCATTGGTTGCCATTTATTTGACCTTCGTCGTCAATATTGCAACCAAGACATTTTACGAGACCAAACAGAAGAACTTCATCACGAAGCAATTCGGTAGATACATCTCCCCTGAGCTGGTCAAGCAGATCGCAGCCAGTAACCAGGAGCTTCAATTAGGTGGGATGAATAAAGATCTAAGCATCCTGTTCCTGGACATTCGCGGTTTCACGGCTCTATCCGAGAAGCTGAAGCCGGAGGAAGTCGTTGATTTCCTTAACACTATGTTCGACGTGATCACGAGTGTTACATTGCAGAATAAGGGAACCGTAGACAAATTTATCGGAGATGCGGCGATGTTAATCTTCAATGCGCCATTAGACGTTGCGAATCATGAGTACTATGCTGTTAAGACGGGTTACGATATCCAACAAGCGATGGTTGGCGTTCGAGAAGAGATCGAGAAAAAGCATGGCATTACAGTCAATGTCGGGATTGGGATTAATTCAGGAAATGTGGTCGTGGGTAATATCGGATCGTACTTGCGGGTTGACTATACTGTAATTGGAGATAATGTCAACACGGCAGCTCGAATCGAATCCAGTACGACAGCCGGACAAATTCTAGTATCCGAGCAAACATACCTGAAAACACACCAGTACATCGAATACACATATGCAGGGGAGAAGTTGTTCAAGAATAAATCCATCCCAACCAAATTGTATGAGGTTATCGGAATTACGAATCCTTTATAAGCATAGAACCGACAATAGCCGTATCCTTCTCTCAGCGAGAATGGATACGGCTATGTTTATTCGATGTAAAAGAAGCCTATAGCCTGGTTTCCCAGGGCTATTGACTTCAAATAATATACAACATCGTATATTACTTATTGAACGGGCTGTCACCAATCTTGATGGAATCTGTCGGACAACCGTCAGAAGCATCCTGCAAATCATCATAGAGATCGTCCGGAATCTCAGTGTTTCCGTGGTTGTCGTCTCCGTCAAAAATTACTTCAGCCAAACCTTCATCGTCATAGTCATAAATATCAGGTGCAGTCGCTCCGCAAGCACCGCAAGCGATGCAAGTATCTTTTTCGACCCATGTGTACTTTGCCATCGTGGTAATCCTCCTTAAATAATAGCCTCATTATAGAATATAATACAAATCCATAGAAAGTTCAAACACTTTGAGACAACCTGTTCCATCCCAAGCTAACTTATGTCTATTACGAACAACTTATTCCTAGATCTCATCCTGACCGTTCCTCCATATACTGGATAATGAAACGAACTATTTGCGAGGGATCGTCCAAATCAAACATGGGCACGTTAGCAGAATCAGTATATAGTTCCTTGGAAGCCGCTATCGCAAGCAATTCAGTACCAACATGATCGAGGATGGATAAATGCTTAACCTCCCGCACAACAGCGATTTTAGGAATGGGACTTGCTTTAAAGCCTTCCACCACAATCAAATCAAAGCTGTTCTCGTTATGATAGAGCTTTTGGAGCACGTCTTCTAATGTCGGTTCGGCCTTTTTCTCATAGATCACTAGACTATCCGGAGAAACAACCGCCACCGTTGATGCGCCTGCAGCCCTATAAGCAGCAGAGTCTGTACCTTCTGCTTCCTTGTAGTGTCCATGACCATCATGCTTGACGACGGCAACCCGCTTACCTTCAAGCTCCAAGCTCCTTATGACCTCGACAGCAAGTGTAGTTTTCCCGCTTCCTGAGAATCCGGCAAACCCGATAACTGGAATCCGGCTCTTATTCTGAGTTTCCTGTTTCAACTTATCGGTATCGGCTCCACGCTCTCTCCTCATGCTTCGTCCTCCTCTTTAGGTTGGCGGAGGTGATCCATCTGCAAAGATGTACCCCGAACCTTATGATTCCGAATTAAGGACGAAGGATCATCCCCCAGCATGCCTGCTGTAAGAATGGCGCTCTCCCCGTATTTATCACGGATCTTATCCATCGTTTTGTTTAACTGCTCTTTACGCGGCTTCTCCTCGTAGTCGAACAGATCTAATTGAATGGTGGCCGTTTGCTTGGGTTGAAGACTTTGCAGCGTAATTCCTAGCAACCGAATCGGCTTGCCTTCCTTCCAATGCTTGGCGAATAAGCTGCATGCGGTTTTATGAATCTCGTCCGCATTTTCTGTCGGAGCAGGCAAAGTTAGGGCACGATTGATTGTTTTCATGGCTGGGTCGCGAATCGTAATCTGAATCGTACCCGTGACAAACTGCTGTTTTCTGAGCCTGCGGGCTACTTGATCGGCCAGGTTCAGGAATATGCGTGACACTTCGGTGAAGCCCGCAATATCTTGCGGTAATGTAGTTGTATGCCCGATTGACTTGCTTGGTTCCCGTTCTTCCAATACCGGCGAATCGTCGATTCCATTGGAAGCCAGCTTCAACCAGGATCCGTTTACTCCGAACTCTCGAACCAGGAATGCTTCATCAGCAGCGGCTAGTTGTCCAATAGTAGTAATATTGAGCTTCGACAGCTTCTCAGCCGTCCGGGTTCCAATACCGTACAAATACGAACAGGGCTTGTCCCACAACAGCTGCGGTACATCCCTTTTGCGAAGCACAGTTAATCCGTTCGGCTTCTTCATGTCCGACGCCATCTTGGCGAGAAGTCTGTTCGGCGCTACTCCGATCGAGCATGGCAGGCGAAGCTCCTCCTTGATCCGCTGCTGGATCTGGGAAGCAATGTCGAGCGGTGTGCCGAATTGACTGGAGCCTGTTATATCCACGAAGCACTCATCAATCGACATCGCCTGCATTAGAGGGGAATACTCGTACGCGATCTTCATGAAGCGGCGTGAGAATTGACGATACAAATCAAAGTCTGGCTGCAGCAAGATCAAGTCTGGACAAAGCTTTAGCGCTTGTCTGACTTGCATCCCCGTCTTCACACCTAGCGACCTCGCGGTATAGGACGATGTAACGATGATCCCTTTGCGTAATTCTACACTTCCCGCGACAGCCAGAGGTTTATCCTGATACAGAGAAGGCTCTACCGCTTCATGAACGGAGCAGTAGAACGCATTCATATCAATATGAAGGATCACTCTGCCATTCTTCGGGTAATGATTACTTAGGTTGTTCATACTCCGTCCGAACTGTTGTATAAATCCCGCCGCGAACGTTGAACTTGCCGATAACTTCCAGCTTGCGCGGCTGAATCATATCAACGAAATCTTTCAGTATGCGATTCGTTACATCTTCGTGAAAGTGCCCTTCGTCGCGGAAGCTCCACAAATATTGTTTCAATGACTTCAATTCTACTATAGAGGGCCCAGGAATATATTTAAAAGTAATAGTGGCGAAATCAGGTTGGCCCGTAACCGGACAGAGCGCAGTAAACTCAGGACATTCAATCTCGACCAAATAATCACGATCTTGGTGCGGATTAGGGACAGGCTGTAAAGTTCTTGATGGTACTGTTGACATCGGTATAACCTCCAAAAGTATGTTTAAACATCAGAAAATCAATTAAAGCATACCTTTTCGATCTATACAGGTCAAGTCAATGTATGTTGCAATGCCTGCAAATTCCCTAATGAAAATTAATTCAACAAATGGACAGGGAAATGGTATAATGAAAGGAAACTTTTTTGGCGTATTCTGAAAGTGTTTAAGGAGGAAGTTCCATGTCAAGCGCAGTAAGTATTTTCGACACCACCCTACGGGACGGAACACAGGGTGAAGGGATCAGCTTGTCCGTTGATGACAAGTTAAAAATAGCCCAGAAGCTGGATCAACTGGGCGTTGATTATATTGAAGGCGGCTGGCCTGGAAGCAACAGCAAGGATATTGAATTTTTCCGTCGTGCGAACGAGCTGAACTTGACTCATGCCAAGATTACAGCATTCGGCAGCACAAGACGCAAGGATTCCAACGCAGCAACGGATGCTAACCTGAACCGTCTGGTTGAATCTGGCGTCAGCGTAGCTTCGATTTTTGGCAAGTCCTGGGACTTTCACGTCCATACTGCCATCCAGACAACTCTAGAAGAGAATCTGGCGATGATCTTTGATTCGGTTCAATATTTGAAGACGAGCGGCTTGGAAGTCATATATTTGGGGGAGCATTTCTTCGACGGCTATAAGAATAACCCTGATTATGCGATTCAGACTATTATGAAGGCCGAAGAAGCAGGTGCTGATTGGATTGTACTGTGTGATACGAATGGCGGATCATTGCCTGGTGAGATCTACGACATCGTTTCCAGCGTCTGTAGTAAAGTAAACGTCCCTGTAGGGATACATGCTCATAATGATTGTGAATTGGGTGTGGCCAACAGTATCGCCGCTGTTCAAGCAGGGGCCCGTCAAGTGCAAGGTACGATCAATGGCTTTGGGGAGCGGTGCGGGAACGCTAACCTATGCTCCGTCATTCCGAATTTGCAGTTGAAGTTAAACTATTCCTGTATCTCTGGCGAGCAGCTGCAGAACCTGACATCTGTCGCTCGATATGTAAGCGAGATCGCTAATGTTAACATGCCGGTGAACCAGCCGTTTGTAGGGGCGGCAGCTTTTGCGCACAAAGGCGGGATTCACGTATCCGCCATTATGAAGCATCCGAAGACCTATGAGCATATTACGCCCGAGCTTGTCGGGAATAAGCAGCGTGTATTGGTATCGGAGCTTGCCGGTCAGAGCAATCTGATGGCCAAGGCACAGGAGCTGAAGCTGGATCTCAACAAGCAGCATAACCAAACTCGAGACATCATCGAGAAAATCAAGGAACTTGAGCATCGCGGTTACAAATTCGAAGGCGCAGACGCTTCACTGGAGCTTCTCCTTAGACGGGCTTATGGCGATATTAAAGAAGCCTTCACCGTGGAATCCTTCAAGCTTCTAGTTGAGAAATCAGCAGGCAACACGGTTGCATCAGAAGCAATCGTAAAGCTTAAGGTGCATGGCGAGACCGTATATACGGCAGCCGAAGGCAACGGACCCGTTAACGCCCTGGACAACGCCTTGCGTAAGGCGCTGATCCCTTATTATCCTGATATTAAGCAAATGCACCTCAGTGACTATAAAGTCCGTGTATTGGACGAGAAAGACGCCACAGCCGCCAAGGTCCGCGTTCTGATCGAAACGACTGATTTCCAGAACACGTGGAATACGGTAGGTGTGTCCGAGAACGTAATTGAAGCAAGCTGGGAAGCACTCGTAGACAGTATCCAGTACTCGCTTATTGGCAAGCTTCATGTAGAAGGCCAATCCGCTCAGGAAGAGCATGTTGGGATCGCCAATCATTAATCGTTCACAAAACCAAACAACCTGCTCGCTCGCTTCCAAGCGAAGAGCAGGTTGTTTCTGTTTCACTTAATCAATTGTTGTATCCGTTTCTCTAGCTCCGCAGGATTCAATAAGTTGAATACGTCTGTAATGACGCCCTCCCTATTGACTAGATACGTGGTTGGAAGTCCGCGAACCCGGTACAAGTCAGCTGCACTCCCTTCCTTATCAAGAAGAACTGGAAAATCAAAGTTAAAATGCTTCACGAATGATTGAAGATTATCCATTCGATCTTGTGAGGTTACATTCACGGCATATAGATCCAACCCATCCTTGTACTTATCCGCCAGCCTCTTCAAGTCCGGCGCTTCTGCCTCACAGGGTCCGCACCAGGATGCCCAAAAGTTAATGACCAGCACCTTGTCACGAGGGCCGCCAACCTGATATGGATTTCCATCCAGGCCCTCCAATGAGAAGGAAGGGGCTTTATAATTCGGTTTGGGCGCTGTTTCATTCGGCGCAGACACTTCTTTATTAGCAGTCGCCATGTTCTGATACACCGCGAACCCAGCAAGCACAAGCACTAACAGCATCACAGCTATATTTTTTTTGTTCTTCATAGGAATTGTCCGTCCTTTGTCGTTTGACTTGGAGACTAATAACGCATCGAATCCTTTATTAGGCTATCCATTTGGTACGCGCTTCAATCTTCCGCTTCAGTTTAGCATGCCCTCTTCCTTATTTTCCACAACAGATATGGCAATTAGCTGAAATTTGGCAAAACAACCCGGAATGGATGAATCTGACTGAGGAGATAGTATATTTATCAGAGAACTCCCTCAGGAGGAATATACGCATGTCAGCAAATACGAAGTCACGTAAGCTACAGATCGTGTTCGAGAGCGATATAGACAGTCTAACACCCGAAGAAGAGCAATCGTCCAGCAAGAAATCATCCAATTCGACAAGTGGTAAAGGAAACCGGCTCACTTTTATGGCGATTGCAACAATCCCTTTAGTGCTCGTTCTGGGCAATTCGATGCTTGTTCCCATACTGCCGGACATGCAACGCGAGCTGCAAATCTCACAATTTCAAAGCAGTCTTATCATCACTCTTTTCTCCTTCTCGGCAGGCATATTCATCCCGGTAATCGGATACCTCTCAGACAAATTCACTAGAAAATCCATTATCATTCCCTCCCTAATCATATATGGAGCAGCGGGTATCCTGGCTGGGTTCGGCGCAATCTGGAAATCCTATACGATCATCATCATAGCTCGAGCGATTCAAGGAATGGCGGCAGCAGGAACAGCTCCAATCGCAATGGCGCTAGTAGGCGATCTCTACAGCGGTCCTACAGAAAGCAAAGCGCTCGGCTTGACGGAGGCTTCTAACGGAGCAGGGAAAGTGTTGAGTCCTATTATCGGCTCCTTACTCGCCCTTATTATTTGGTATGCATCGTTTTTTGCTTTTCCTGTGTTTTGCGCACTATCCCTAATCGCTGTGATCTGGTTGATCAAAGAACCCAAGAATAAGAAAAAGCCGCTTAAACTAAAGGCATACCTGAAGTCCATCGGAGATATTATGAAGAAAAAAGGGCGTTGGTTAATTACCTCTTTTTTCGCCGGTTCGTTAGGTTTGTTTATCTTGTTCGGGGTGTTGTTCTATTTATCCAATAGCTTGGAGGAGGAACCCTATAACATCGACGGGATAGCAAAAGGGTTAGTATTGGCGATACCGCTGCTCGGATTGGTCGTAACCTCTTATACCACGGGAAGCTTCATTAAAAAGAATGGTGTTCTTATCCGGTGGTTAATGCTTATCGGACTTTCTCTTATGGTGATTTCTTTAGGCTCGACGATCTTTTTCTTCAAAAATTTATACATCTTTATCGGCTTGTTGACCCTAAGCAGCATCGGAACAGGCTTACTTCTTCCGTGTCTGAACACCATGATTACTGGAGCTGTGGAGAAGGAACAAAGAGGAATGATCACCTCCCTCTATAACAGCTTGCGATTTCTGGGTGTCGCTATAGGACCTCCCCTGTTCGGCTGGATGATGGATAAGTCAGAACGAATCATATTCATCTCCGTATCCGCTCTTTCACTAATTACACTTGGTCTTGTTTTTTTCCTTATCAAGCCGGATAAACAAGTGAATTAGCACCCTGAACTCCGTTATACTGTAGGGGAATCTATTTCCCGCAGAGGAGCAGCATGGACACCATGGTTGTAATTGATCAGATGACAGTTGAACAGCTAAAGGCTTACTGCAGATCAACATTGCCCGAGGAAGCTTGCGGAGCATTAGAAGGATTTGTACGGGGTGAGGAGGTTTATATAAGCGGGTTTATCCCAGTCACGAACCGCGCATTTCACCCGTCTGTGAGCTTTACTTTTGACGCAGAAGAATGGGTGGAGCTTGTCTTGAAACGGGAGCATAGTCTGATCGGGACTTTTCATTCCCATCCTGCTGCTTCTGCTTATCCGTCTCAAGCTGATCTGCTGAGTGCATGGCCACACTTCCCTGTCCACCTTATTCTCTCAATGAAAACAGAGGTTATATTCGCATACAATCAAACAAAAAACCATTCAACCGCCAAGCAGCGCGATGGTGAATGGTTCAATGGCTTAAATATTCGTATAAGTCCCCGAGCGTAGTCACTTCACGTTCCAGCACTTCCTGCAACAGCTTCCCCCAAAGCTTCGCGGTCATTACCGAATCGTGCAAAGCATGATGGCGACTAGCTGATTCGATCTCATAGCTGTCTAACAAGGCATCCAGACTGTAGCTGGCCCGTTTCGGATGGATGCGTTTGGCTAGAATCATACAATCAAGCAACCGATGAGATAAGTTCACTTTTGACGTCTTCCATAACGCCGAGTTCAGAAAATGTTTGTCGTGTCCGCTTCCATGAACGATCAATACTCGATGTTGAACAAATTCGAGAAATTCCCGCAGAACAGTAATGAGTTCCGGCGCATCCGCGGCCTCTTCTTCCGTGATACCTGTGAGTTGTATTACTTCATCCGGAATTCTACGCTTAGGTTGAGCCAAGCTGTAAAAGGTTTGATCTGTGATGATCTGCTCCCCGGTTACAGATATCGCGCCAATGGATATAATCTCGTCACCATTATAAGGAGAGAAGCCGGTCGTCTCCAGATCGAAGACGACCGCATCAAGGGATTCCAAGGATACGTCGTATAGGCTATTCTTTCGCTGCTCTTTCATGAAAGATCGGATGAAGGCCATATGTTGGGCATTCTGAGCATCGAACATAGAAGCAACAGCAGGCGTAATACCGCCTTTTTTGTATAAGTGCCACATGCGTCCAACGGCAGACATATCTTTCATTGGGTGCCCCCCCGTTCCGTCCGGTATTCCGACAGCAACCGCTCGGTCCGCTTCTTCACAAGTGTCTGGAGCTCCTGGCCGCTCCGGAGAGCTCTGCGCAATCTTTGCTTCAGTTCCCGATCCAGCTGTTCTTCCTGAAGAATCCCTCTGGTCGAATAAATGCCATTCTCTAACTGAAAAGGTGTCTGAGTTCGCAGCCATAGTGTGAACTGTAGCGCTTCCCTCCACCTCAGGCCAAGCTCCTGCTCAATGAACCCTTGCTTTATTAATGCTTCTATACGCTGCATAGAAGAAGTATACTGAACATCACCTTCAACAGATAGCAGCCGGATGCCGTTGATCAGCGGAATGTAGGCGCCATATTTGATATCGAGACCGCCTGCATCCAATCCGTACCGTTCCGTGATCAGATTGCCGAAGGGTCCGAGTGAAGGCTTATGATGAAGCGTATTGCGCAGCATATCTCCCATAATCAAGGGACGCTTCTTCACTTCATGATGAATGGCATTCTTCAGCGTCTCGACAAGCGATTCGTCACCGTGCACACATCTCATATCTACCGCGATCAGCAAGTAACGCACATTTTCCCATTGCGGATCACCGAACCAGCCTTGAAGCATACGCACCCAATCGGATACCGACTTTCTCCACTGCGGGTTCGTGCTGATCACATTGCCCTCGCAGGGCGGATAACCGATCTCCCGTAATGCCTGGAAGGTCACTTCAGAGAGTTCCTGATAATATTTTTCCGTCTTCTCCGCCTCATTCACCGAAGGTTCCGCATACACCAACCCATTATCTTGATCACTCCACTGAGTCTGTTCGGCTCTCCCTCCGCTGCCCACGAGTACATACGCATAAGGAACGGGAGGAGAACCCATCCCTTCTTCACGTAGCCGACGCTCGCTTAGAATCAAGGTTCTCCTGATAAAATGATCATGAAGCCGATTTAGTTGGTCATACCATTGTCCGATGAACAATAGAGCAGGAGGGGCCGGGAATTTCTCTACCATCTCTTCCCGCAAGGAGCGCAATTCCGGGATGCTTGCCGCCCGTTTAATACGTTCTTCCAGTCCGGACATCTTATACCCTTCCATAAGCCCCTCCAGCAGCTTGAATTTAGACACTTATCGTCTCGTTGCCTGCCTTTTTCATTTGCTCCGGGTAGCCATACGTCCCGTGCTCACTGATGTCCAAGCCCATGATTTCTTCTTCTTCCGTAACACGCAGTCCCATTGTCTTCTTCATAATACTCAAGATCACATATGAAAGGACGAAGACGAAGACGAACGATACAGCTACACCCATCGCTTGAATACCTAATTGATGTAATCCGCCGCCATAGAACAGACCCTCTCTACCTACACCTACAATTTCTACTAACCGAGGCGCCGCGAAGAATCCAGTGGATAACGAACCCCATATACCTGCGATACCATGAACCGAGAAGGCATAGATCGGATCGTCGATACCCGCTTTCTCAAACCATTGAGCCGTGAAAAATGTAAGTGTACCTGCTATTAGACCGATCACTACTGCTGCCCATGGCTCTACGAATGCGCAAGATGCAGTAATGGCGACTAACGCAGCCAGAACACCGTTCAACATACTAGGAATATCTGCTTTACCGAAGTACATCCAGGATACGACCAATGCAGCCACCCCGCCTGCTGCTGCTGCAAGGTTCGTGTTCAAAGCGATGAATCCGAAGAATCCATCATTCACAGCCGTCAACGTACTGCCTGGGTTAAATCCGAACCACCCGATCCAAAGAATGATTACACCGAGTACGGACAACACCTGGTTATGTCCAGGAATCATATTCGGCTTACCGTCTTTATTGTATTTGCCAAGACGCGGTTTCAGCAAGAGGGTTGCAACTAACGCAGCTGTAGCACCTTGTAAGTGAACAACCGTTGATCCTGCAAAGTCTTGTTTACCGTGTTCAGCGAGCCAACCGCCACCCCAGATCCAATGCGCAACGAATGGATAAATTACAACCGTGAACAGTATTCCGAACACGAAGTATACCGACAGCTTCGCTCTTTCAGCGAATCCGCCCCACGCGATGGCAAGCGCAACTCCAACGAACGCCAACTGGAACAGGAACTTAATGCCTATTGGGACTACTGAGAAGGATAAAGAACCAAATGCTTCAGCTGCTTGCTCTTCAGTCCCATTTACGAAAAATCCACCCCAACCAATAATCTTGTTCAGGTTCCCTCCGTCGCCGAACACTAATCCGAATCCAATAGCCCAGAACGCAAGAGCAGCGATTCCGAAGGTTAAAATCGTCTTACCTGCTACGTGACCAGCATTCTTCATTCTGGTCGAACCTGCTTCCAGGAGTGCAAACCCAGCTTGCATGAAAATGACTAAGATTGCCGCTAACATGACCCATACAGCATCTACTGCGCGAAACAACTGCTCATTTGTAGGAGGGTCACCTGCTGCTAAAGCCAGTGTCGGAAAGGCCAACACCATTAAACCTACCATTAATAGTACCCGTTTCATTCGATTACCCACCTTCGTGTCAATTTTTATAACATGATATGAAACCGATAGTGTCATTATAACTAGGGAATCAGGATTTGACAATATGCTATTTCATGTTTTTCGCAAAAAACCGTACATTTATCTTGGAAATCTATCGTATTATTCGTAAGTACAAGCTATTCATGTTAGGTTATATGACTCGAATTAATATTTTCCGCAATTTCACCATATTGTCGGAAGCATAACGTTTGACTGTATGGTTGGCATTCGTTATGATGAGAGAAGAAATAGAAATCGGTACATAATAGAGGGGGGAGCAGAGATGGGGTAACGACTCTGTATAAGATTGGGGAACTTGCACGCCTCTCCAATGTCAGTCCGCGCACGATCGATTATTATACGAAGTTAGGGCTGCTTGCACCCGACAAACGATCAGACAAGAATTATAGGTTGTACAGTGATGAAACCGTTGCACGTTTGAAACGTATAGAAGATATGAAGAAAGAGAAATACACCCTAGAAGAGATTAAGGAAAGCTTGGATTTGTGGCAGAAAGTTAGTCGAAGCGAGGCTGTGACAGAAAAGCTTACATCCCTCCAGATGCGCCTTGTGCAATTGGAGCGGGAAGTGAAGGAAATAAGTCCGCTGCTCTCGCAGATGAAGCCTAAGCAAGCCAACAATGCTTTTAATAACTTAGCCACACAGAGCGCAGCTTGTATCGAAGCCTTATTGCTTCTTCTTGGGAAAGGTCCACTCATGTAGACTATATTAATGGAGGGTATGACATGTTTTTTCATCCTATGGACTTTTTGATTATTATCGCCTTCGGTGTTTCTTTGTGGGCACAGTTCAGAGTCAAGGGAACGTTTAAGCGATGGTCCACCGTCCCTGTCTCTTCCGGAATGAATGGTTATGAAGCCGCAAGAAGGATGCTCGATGATAATGGTCTTGAAGATATTCCGATTGAACCTGTACCGGGCGTTCTATCCGATCATTACGATCCGATTAGACGTGTTGTCCGATTATCCGAGCCTGTCTATTATGAGAGCAGCATCTCCGCCGTGTCGGTTGCTTGTCACGAAGTAGGTCATGCTATCCAGCATAAACAGAGTTATCCGATGCTTGTTGCTCGTCACAACTTGTTCCCTGTAGTCAATATCACATCAGGGGTAGCACCTCTCCTTATCATTGCAGGATTGATCTTCCAACAGTTCTCTTTCTTGCTTGGACTTGGGATTGTCTTCTTCTCCGCTGCCGTAGTGTTTCAGTTGATCACTCTGCCGGTAGAATTCAATGCTAGCAGTCGAGCTAGAGATGCCATGGTTATGAGCGGTTACATCTCCAATGATGAAGAGCGCGGAGTAGCCAAGGTTCTGAACGCTGCTGCACTCACATACGTAGCGGCTGCATTAATCTCCCTGCTTGAGTTGGTAAAGTATATTATGATTTTCAACAGTCGCAGCGACGATTAATGAACGATATAACCACAAAAGCTTTCTTCCATTGTCGAGTTCCGACGTGAGAAGAAAGCTTTTTTTGCTGCTGTTTTCCTTCATTGGGTTTTGAATTGTTCGAATAAGAACTTTTGGAACATCTCAGCTACAATCGGCAGCTTTTCCCCTTTGCGTCTGACTAGCCCGATCGTTCGCGTTACGATCGGCGCTGTCAGCCTCACTTTGACAGGCATAAGCGGACTAATCTCAGCCAGCGCCATTTCCGGAAGAATGCCGACCCCCATCCCAGCCGCTATTAGCCCTCTTATAGTATCCGTCTCTTCCCCTTCAAATCCTATCTGAGGTGTGAAGCCCGCTTCCTTGCAAGCTTCATACACGATAGTCCGCAAAGAATAATTATCACTGAACATGACGAATGGATCATCCTTCAGCTGCTCGAGACGGATAGACTCTTGCCCTGCTAACGGATGGGTACTTGGGAGGACGGCATACAGCTCTTCCGTCAACAGCAGCTCCCCTGCCACCTGATCATGCTTCTCCGGGAACGGAGAGATGAAGGCCAAGTCTACCTCTCCTCTGGTTACATCATGAATCAAGCTAGTGAACGTGCCTTGCTTTAACCGGAACTTGACATCCGGATGTCCTTTGCGAAAGTCCGCTACAACCGTTGGAATCAAGCTAATGCCAAGTGTATGAGGGAATCCAATGCGAATTTCCCCTTTTTCCGGATCGAGAAATTCTCGCATCTCCATCACCGTTTTGTCCAGGCCATTCAACATCTCATCTATTCGAATCAGGAATAATTTACCTACTGGTGTCAGCTGAAGGTTGCGTCCCTTCTGAACGAACAGCTGCATCCCCAGCTCTTCCTCCAATTGGTGGATTTGCCGACTGACTGCCGATTGCGCTACATGAAGCTCCGCAGCTGCTTGCGTGACGTGTTGCTTCTTTGCCACCTTCACGAAGTACTGTAATTGCCTAAGTTCCACTGCCTTGTTACCTCCTAATCATTTGACGAAACAGCAGCATACCGCCCAAAAAGCCGCCCAGATGCGCATACCAGTTTACATTGGGCACGATTAGAGAGTACACCACTCCGACAACCAGAACGGTCTTGATTGTAGTGGATGATTGTTTATCCATCGCTTCCTTGCGGAATAATGCAATGTACAGATACGCCGCGAATATCCCATATACAGCTCCTGATGCTCCAGCCGAAAGATGTGTCCCGCGAAACAACAGTTCACTAATAAGATTTCCTGCCAGCCCGCTTCCCAGATAAAAGACTGCATAGCGCCATTTTCCAAGCAATCGTTCTAGTGGGGGAGCAAATACGAAGATGGAGAAGCTGTTGAACAACAAGTGATCAAATCCGATATGTAGAAAAACGGCCGCGAGATACCTCCAATATTCCCCAGAGTAAGGAGGAACGTTCACCAAGGCACCAAATTGGATTAACGTCTCACTATCCGTAGAGCTCCCTACAATGGACATCCATACGAATAGAGCGGTCTGAATAAGCAATATGGCTGTTGTAATCGGATAGGATCGCACATACTGGGAGAAGCTTTCGTAACGTAAAAATAAAATAAGGATCCCTCCTCGTTCTTCTGACTGTCCATAGTTTAGTGTTCCTCTTACCATCATACCTTAAAACAATGGGGCGCATAAGAGAGCTTATTATTTATACGAAATGCCTCGGCACTCGTTTCATATGACCTCTTATTGGACAAGTGTAGAAATGTTAGATTATAATAAGTATTGGTAAAAAGCTTAAAAATCATGATAGGAGATGGTCCTTTTGGCACAAGAACGTACTGGAGTCGCTACATTTAAGAGCAACCCGATCACATTGGTAGGTCCGGAATTGAAAGCAGGAGATCAAGCTCCTAATTTTACAGTAAACAAGAACTTGTTGACTGAAGTTACACTTGCAGACTATGCAGGAAAAGTGAAATTGATCAGCGTAGTACCTTCACTCGATACAGGTGTCTGCGATCAACAAACTCGCCGCTTCAATGAAGAGGCAGCAGGACTCGGCGACAATGTTGCCATTCTGACGATCAGTGTGGACCTTCCTTTCGCACAAGCACGTTGGTGCGGAGCTGCAGGGATCGACAAAGTAGAAACACTGTCCGATTACAAAGCGAAATCATTCGGTCTTGCTTATGGCGTAGTGATCAAGGAATTCCAGCTGTTGATGCGATCGATCTTCGTTATCGATGCTAATGACAAAATTGTTTACGTTGAATACTTGCCAGAAATGACTGAACACCCGAACTACGAATCAGCAGTTGCAGCAGTTAAGGGTCTTCTGTAAGATTTTTACTGCTACATAATACGAGAACGACCTGGCCAATGTTATTGGTCAGGTCGTTTTTGGATCCATAAAAAAACAGCTCTTAAGCGATATGCTCAAGGCTGTTCTCCTGCATTACTTGTCAACTTTATAACTAGCCAACTTCTGATCGAAAATCTTGAACAATTCCAAAATCGTTCTGTAGTTCGATCCCAAATCACCAAGCGAGCCTCGTGAAGCGGAATAAATATCAACTGCCGATTTCACGGGATTAATCGCAAATAAAGTAAGAGTAATATCCTGCGTGCGACCTGTCATCGTCTTCTTCGTAACTACAATTTCCCCGACGTTCTTCACTTCGTGAAGGATAGTATACTTTGGAACCTTCTTCAGCAAGGTAACGACTTCTTCCCAGAGCTGATCCTTGGAAATTTTGTAATAGCGGGTTTTCAGTTCCGGGTCCTTTGCTTTCTCTCCCGTCACTTCATGGCTGCGCATAAGTCCAATCAAGGTTCTTTTCAACAACGGTGTTATCCCCCTCTATCCATTCAAGCAAGATATGCTATTTGTCCTACCTTACATATTATCATGAAAACGCCAAACAAAAAAGCCAATCCTAGCAGATTGGCATACGTTTCTATTAAATAATTGCTTCTATTTCAACTTCCAGCTGCAAACGCGCTACGTCCTCCAACCGAACGTTCCCTGCTTCCGCCATAAGCGCATTTGCTGTTCCTGTCGCTGTTGCAAGGCGCAAAGCATCCTCAATTGAGTCACCGCGCCGCAACGATACAGCCATGCCGGCAACAAAGGAATCGCCGCAGCCTACTGTGTTCACCGGTTCGATACGCGGTGCATGGACACGGTACAAGGAACCATCATAACCAGCTACACATCCATTCGCTCCCAACGAAACTACTATACACGTAATCCCATCCCGCATAAGCTGATGTATACTGTCGTACAGATCACTCTCTTGCTCCAGTTTCTTGCCGAGCAGCTTCTCAACCTCCTGCTCATTCGGCTTGATCATGAATGGCTTCGCTTGAATACCGTGGAGCAACGCATCACCGCTCGCATCCAGAATGGCAAGCGCCCCCTCCTCACGAACAATTCCTATCAGTTCAGCGTAGAATGAACTTGGCAGTCCCTTGGGCAAGCTGCCTGACATAGCAACAATTCCAGAGCCGGCTGCCAACTCCCTTATACGGCGTTTCATTTCTTCAGCTTGAAACTCAGAGATCTCAGGTCCGGGTTCGAGCAGCTCGGTTGATGAGTGATTGACCGAGTCAATAATGTTCAGGCACAACCTCGATTCACCCTCGACACGAACAAATCCACTACGAATCCCTTGTTTCTCCAGCTCACGTTCGATGAATTGCCCATTGCTGCCGCCAACGAAGCCTGTCGCCTGAACAGAACCGCCTAATAAATGCGCAACACGAGCAACGTTCACTCCTTTTCCCCCTGGGTAGCTAATCAGCCGGCCTATACGAGAAACTTTACCTAGCTCAAAACCTTCAACAAAGTAAGTTTTATCTATCGCTGCATTCAAAGTAACGGTTGTAATCATCCGCGGAAATCGCTCGCTTTACCGATACAACCGCACAAGCGCATCTTCTCAATCGCTGCCGCTTTTAATGCTTTCTTGGCAGGGATCATATATTTGCGCGGGTCATTCTCATCAGGATTAGCTGCGAATACTTCCTTGATAGCATCAGAGAATACAATCCGCAGCTCGGTAGCTACGTTCATCTTCGCCATCCCCAGTGATACCGCTCTGCGCACTTGCTCTTCTGGAATACCAGAGCCGCCGTGCAAAACTAGAGGAACAGGTACTTTATCCGCAATCCGCTTAATTCGGTCAAAATCAATCTTCGGCTCACCTTTGTAAATGCCGTGGGCTGTACCAATTGCGGGGGCAAGTGTGGGAACCCCTGTCCGTTCAACGAATAACACACACTCATCGGGATCGGCCATTAACGCTTCATTATCCGCTACTACAATATCATCCTCAACGCCGCCTACCTTACCCAGCTCGGCTTCAACGTTGACACCTGCTGCGCGAGCAACCTCAACGACCTTAAGTGTCTGACGTACATTCTCCTCAAATGGTGAATGGGATGCGTCGATCATGACCGAAGTGTAACCCGCCCTTATACAACGAACGATTAAGTCAAAATCCGTGCAATGATCGAGGTGAAGAGCGATCGGCACTCTGGACAAATTCGAAGCAACTGTCGAAGCAGCCGCGATATACTCAGGTCCAAGATGTTTTACAGTTCCAACTGTGGATTGAATAATAAGCGGCGAGTCTGTTTCTTCTGCAGCCTCTACTACCGCCTGTAACATTTCTAAAGTGTGCACATTGAACGCACCGATACAATATCCGTTGGCGCGGGCAGTCTGGAGCATTGGGGTAGATGATACTAATGGCATGATTAATTCCTCCCGTTTAGTTACATTTATGATAATTTGCTTTCGTTTAGTTTCTTTTCTTATTGTAACGGATGAACCTTCTTAATGACAAGATGAGGGAACAAATTTTTATACGAGTATGAGTTGAATGCCTTTATCCCTGATCTTGTCACATGTATCCTTATTCAATCCGCGATCGGTAATCACGGTATGCACGGCTTGTAAAGGCGCTATGTGAGAGAAGAACACTTTACCGAATTTGCTGTGATCAGCAACGACGATGACTTCTTTGGCTATAGATATCATTTGCCGATCCATGCTCGCTTCCGAAATATTAGGCGTGGTGAGCCCTTCCTGCAGATCAAAGCCATCAACTCCGAGAAATAACTTGTCCACCCGCACGTTCTTCAATGTGTCTTCAGCCAATGGACCAACAAGGGCAAAGGATTTCGGTCTAAGCTTCCCACCAATCAGTATAATTTCCAGATCAGCATAGTTACCTATTTGAACCGCTATATTGGCTGCATTTGTTACAATCTTAAGCTTTTTCTTCCCTACTAGCCTTTTGGCGATAAACATGCTGGTCGTACCAGGCGTCAGCATAACGGCGTCCTCATCATGAATGAGCTTGGCTGCTGCTTCCGCAATTCGTTCTTTCTCTTCCACTAACGCTTCAGCTTTCTCAGAAAAAGACTTCTCGTGCGCCACTTCATTCACATGGGCATGAAGCGCCATAGCTCCGCCATGAGTGCGAAGCAGCAGTTCCTTCTCCTCAAGCTTCTCAAGATCACGGCGAACAGTTACTTGCGATACACCCAACGCTTCACTTAGCTCAGACACTGTCGCTTTCCCCGCTTGATTGACGACTTCCATAATACGTACATAGCGTTCCTCAGCGAACATGAAGGCCTCCTGTATAAGGATAATATATAGTTACCTTTTCTTTATTGATCATTTCCCTTCTTTTTTGATCATAATCAATATTCGATGATTAATCCAGAAGTTTTTATTTCAAGCAAAAAAACCGCCGGTATTTCCCGGCGGTTCAACCCTGCAGTTCATTTGTGGAACAGCTGCTTATTCGGCAAGTAGTGTTGAGTCTGAATATGACGGATGGTGCGCGTTTTTGCACGCATAACAAGTGAATGTGTCTCAGCTCGTTCCCCTGCTAAATATCGAACACCCTGCAGGAAGCTTCCAGAGGTAACACCTGTAGCTGCAAAGATTACATCGTCCTTGCCTACCATGTCATCCATCGATAATACCTTGTACGGATCGCTGAGTCCCATGGATACACAACGTTGATACTCTAACGCATTACCTGGCATCAAGCGGCCTTGAAGCTCGCCGCCCAGGCATTTCAGAGCAGCTGCAGCCAACACACCTTCTGGCGCTCCTCCAGAACCCAGGAACAGATCAATCCCGCTCTCTGCCATCGCAGGTGCAATAGCGCCGGCCACATCCCCATCGGTGAGGAACTTGATACGAACGCCTACTCGGCGCAAAGTATTCACGATTGTTTCATGACGTTCTCGATCCAACATCATAACCGTGAGGTCACTGATGTTCTTCTTCTGGGCTTTGGCTGCAATTTGCAGTGTTTCCTCAAGCGGAGCATTAATATCTACTTTACCAACCAAGGAAGGACCTACAGCAAGCTTCTCCATATACATATCAGGTGCGTGAAGCAAGTTACCTTTCCCTGCAATAGCCAACACCGAGATCGCATTATCGAGTCCTCTAGCTACAATATTCGTGCCTTCCAGAGGGTCAACCGCAACATCCACCTCAGGTCCTTGCATACTGCCTACCTGCTCGCCAATGTACAGCATCGGCGCTTCATCCATTTCCCCTTCACCGATTACGACTGTTCCCCGGATAGAGACCGTGTCAAACATTCGACGCATTGCGCTCGTAGCGGCTTCGTCTGCTTCATTCTTTCTCCCTCTACCCATCCAGTGTGCTGCAGATAACGCCGCCATCTCTGTAACTCTAACTACTTCTAGCGCAAGCTCCCTCTCCACTTCCAGTCCCCCTTATATAATACGTCCTATTGCTAAATATTGTAGCATATTAAGAAGGGTTCGTTAAGTTTATTTGCAGAAAATGTGCTTCCCAATTTTTTTGATTTGCGGACGGGTCCAGATCCATGCGGATGTTGCTGTATCCGGATTGAAATAGTATAACGCATTACCGCTAGGATCCCAGCCGTTGATTGCATCCCGTACGGCTCTCAAAGAGGTATCATTCGGCGTTAACCAGATTTGCCCGTCCGCAACCGCAGTGAAAGCTCCTGGTTGAAAGATGACACCTGACACCGTATTAGGAAAGGACGAACTCCTTACCCGATTGAGAATGACAGCTGCTACCGCTACTTGTCCAACATAAGGCTCTCCCCTGGCCTCTCCGTATACCGCTTGCGACATGATGCGAATTTCCTGATCGCTGAATGATTGGGCGCTTGGCAAGCCGCCGCTTCCTCCAATGGCTCCGGGAGCCCAATTCTTAGTTGCATTATACAGCCTGAGCTTAGTCTTAGCTCCTGCCACTCCATCCACTTTCATCCCGAATCTGAATTGAAAGTCTTTAACCGCGCGAAGTGTCTGACTTCCGAAATCACCGTCTATTCGTCCCCTGTAATAATCCAGATACGCCAATCGGCCTTGAAGCTCCCTTACATCCGCGCCTCTAGATCCATAACGCACATCATTCGTGCTGAATGAATACGAAACCTTAGGCAGCAGAGCACCTGCAAGCATAGCTATGCATAGGAATACAATAATCGTCCAGCTTATTCTCAATTGATCCGAATTCCTCGACATAGTAAAAACCTCCATCCTAAAAGGAAGCTGCCTCACGCAACATTCAACTTAGTATGAAGGAATATAAGAGGTTCTATGCAGTTCAAGAGCATAAGCATCCATTAAAATTTACTTAGCTTGGCACTTTCCCAATCGGCTGTAAATTTCTCAATACCTTGATCTGTAAGCGGATGTTTGATCATTTGTTGAATGACTTTCAGAGGTACAGTCGCGATATGCGCTCCCAACAAGGCGGCTTCAATAACGTGAGCCGAATGACGAACGCTTGCTGATATAATTTCGCTCTTTATGTCATGGACTTGGAAAATCTGGCTGATCTCTCGAATCAGATTCATGCCCACTTGATTAATATCATCTAGTCTCCCAATGAAAGGAGATACATATGTGGCGCCTGCACGGGCAGCTAGAATAGCCTGGGTAGAGGTGAAGATCAATGTAACATTCGTCTTGATACCGTGCGCTGTAAGCCTGCTTGTAGCTTGCAGACCATCTGCTGTCATAGGAACCTTAACTACAATATTAGGACTGATCGCCGCTAATTTGCGACCTTGCTCAACCATTTCATCAGCTTGCAAAGAAATAACCTCTGCACTTATCGGAATTTCATTCCCGACAATAGAAATAATCTCTTTCAAGGTTTCGAAGAAGTCTTTACCTTCCTTAGCAATTAGCGAAGGATTCGTTGTTATCCCAGCCAGAATACCAAGTGAATGCGCTGTGCGAATTTCCTCTACGTTGGCCGTATCGATAAAAATTTTCATTTTCTCGTCCCACTCCCACTATGTAGTTGATCTAATAACATCCATAAGCAAGGATACGCATTAATACTAAAAAAACAAACCGAATGAATAACACAAAAAACCCGCATATGTCGTTCGATTCTCTTGTTTCAAACCCGCTCTCGCAGGTGGGTGTCCGCAACCATCAGTCTGAAGTCCCCTTTAGAGGGCATGTCATCGGGACGGCAATATTGGACTCCCGAACAATGTTTCATTGGTTTAAAACATTAGGAAAATCGTGACGAACATCGCAGGACCATTCGTGCTTCATTCGATTGTAGCTCAATTATAGGCTTAACGTTACTAAAAGTAAACCAAGAGACAACTAATGTTATTTCCGTTCCTGATTTCCATTTGCCGGAGGATAATCATTAGATTCCTCATGACGTTCAAGATTAGAGTTCGGAGACTCCGCTTCCAGGCGTTCAGCCTCCTGGCGTTCGGCCTCTTCCTTCTCCTCCTTGATCTTCTGTTCCTTCTCGGTCTTCATCTTGATCTTATCGAAAATCCGATGGAAGTAAAAGAACGAAACCGTTGCCAAAATACTACCCATGAAGAAAGGAATCAAGAATGTAAATTTGTAGAAACTGACGTATAGAACAGCCACATTGGTGACCATTAATAAAAACGTGCTAATCGGATTCCCGATGGTCAAAAGAATGGCATTCTTGATTAGCTGGAAAATCTTCATGTGAAAATGAACCATCAGGGAGAAGAAATGAAACATAGAGCTCGTTAAAATAACAAGGAGAACAATAAATAAAATCGACAATACACTAAGTGTGTTCCCTTGCTTCAAGTAAAACGTATAGTTTACGTATACGATTACATACAGCAGGATAAAGAAAATACCGCCAAGCATACTCTGCAAATAATTTTCCTTATATGCGCGAAAATAAGTTTTGAACAGTGGCACATCCGCATCACCTGTTACCCACTTACGAGCTACCGCGAAGGTTGCTGCAGTTGCAGGAAACAATGTAAATGGCGTTACAATCGCAATTAATGTAAGGGATTGTATGGCTATCTCCGGATTCTCCGATACAGCCAAAAGTCCAGCCAGCACCAAATAGAAGAACGGAAACGAACAAATGACCCACAATACATTAATGACTGACAATCTCATAATCCATTCCGATATTCGGTAAAAACCACCCATTAGCCCACGAAATTCCAATCCCATATCCTCCTTCAACCTCTTGTCCATTACCATAATAACTTATCCCGTTCTGGAAATGCAAAAAAATGTTTCAAGTGTTCCCCAGAAATTGGTCATCCACGTTTATGTAAACAATCCGAATGCCAGACGGTTATTTGTAGCTGAGTTCAGATTTAATTGCTTTTTTGCAACTAAACCACCCATCGGCAGTCTTAAACCATGCTGTAAAAAGCAAATATACGACATTGCCGTCCTTTTGAGCGTGAAAAAAGCCTCCGTAGAGAAGATCTCTACAGAGGCTGGTTGCATACACCAATTAGTTATTCACGAACTCTTTGGAGCCGTTCGGCTTGCGGCGATCGTCGCCGCCTTCACTGCGCTTGCGCTCTCCGCCTTCACGGCTTCCTCCGCGATCGCGGTCATAGCTGCTGCGGCTTCCGCCACTGCTGCCGCCACTGCTGCCTCCGCGGTACGAACTGCCTCCGCGATCGCTGCTGCGACCACCGTATCCGCCACCGCCGCCATATCCACCGCGGCTAGCGCCGCTGCTGCTGCCCTGACCGTCGCGAACATAAGAGCCCGGCATTCTGCGTCCGGAGCTGCGAACGTCTGGACGACGCTTCTTAGCGCGAAGCGGATCTTCAGGTGTCAACTCGACTTCTACATCGCGTTTCTCACCTGTCATAAGCTTCAATGCAGCTGCAATCAGCTGTACGGAATCATATTGCTCCAGCAGTTGAATCGCAATACCCTTAAACTCACCGAAGTTGTCAGAGTTCATAACTTCAATTACACGCTCAGCAGTAACACGTTGCTTGCCTTCAATCGCCTCAGCCAAGCTTGGCACAGGCTTGCGGGTAATTTTGTGACGAGTAAGCTTCTCAATGAAATGCAAGTGATCAATTTCACGGTGAGTAACGAATGTCCAAGCACTTCCTTCGCGTCCTGCACGGCCGGTACGGCCGATACGGTGAACATAGCTCTCAGGATCTTGCGGAAGGTCAAAGTTAATAACGTGAGTTACACCGGATACGTCCAGCCCGCGAGCTGCTACGTCGGTTGCAACCAGGACATCGATGCTGCCATCGCGGAATTTGCGCATAACGTGATCGCGCTGGTTCTGCGACAAGTCGCCGTGTAATCCTTCAGCAGAGTAACCGCGCTTTTGAAGTGCCTCAGATAGCTCATCCACCCGACGCTTCGTGCGTCCAAAGATGATCGCTAGATCAGGTGACTCCATATCGATCAGACGACAAAGCGCATCAAACTTCTGCTTCTCGTGCAGCTCGATATAGTATTGAGAAATAAGCGGTGCGCTAACTTGCTTAGGGATAACCGACACATGCTCAGGGTCACGCAAGAATTGCTTAGCAAGCTTCTTGATGTTCTCCGGCATTGTAGCTGAGAACAGCATAGTGTGGCGTTCTGCAGGCACAAGGCTCAGAATGGATTGGATATCTTCCATGAAACCCATATCCAGCATTTCGTCTGCTTCGTCCAAAATAACTGTGGATACATTATCCAGTTTGATCGTCTTACGGTTAATGTGGTCTAACAATCGTCCTGGTGTTCCGATAATGATTTGCGGTTTCTTCTTCAAAGCACGGATTTGCTTCACAATATCCTGTCCGCCGTATATCGCTAATGAGCGAATACCTTTGAAACGGCCCAGTTTGCTAATTTCTTCCGCTACTTGAATGGCCAACTCCCGCGTTGGGCACATAATCAGAGCTACGATGCGGTCTTCTGTTACCTGAATGCGATTAATAACCGGAATACCAAAAGCCGCTGTCTTCCCTGTTCCTGTCTGTGCTTGACCGATCAAATCCTTACCTTCCATAGCTAACGGGATCGTCTTTTCCTGAATGGGGGTTGACTCTTCAAAACCCATCTCAGTGATCGCCCGAAGCACGTTCGGGTCTAGATTAAAATCTGCAAAAGCTTTCAAATTGTTTATACTCCTTTACTCTAAGGGCTTTATATATCCCTTACCAAGTATTAAATTTACCCTTAAGCACGACTTTTATTGAAGACATCGGGTTCTCCGAATAGTGTACCTTTTTCCAACCGGCACGGTGCAACGTCTGACAAGTTTAGCATGCTGATCGCAAAAAAAAGCATTTTCCGCCTGGAAAATACTAGCCGAACTTAAGAATATCTTTGTTATTATAACACAGCACAGTTGTACATTTCCAGTGGCGGGTGCCTTTTACTTATTTTTCGATCGCAATCCCCTCTGCTTGGCATTATTTTTTGCAACGTTCCTTAGGTTTTTCCCGTATAATGTAACAAGAACATGTTTCGTGAGGAGAGACTACCTATGTCCGTTTGGAAAAGAATCCGTTCAATAATCAGAAGCGAATCTCATAAACCAGAACCTGCATCAGCCCAAACTTTGCATCCTTTGGAACAAACGACGGTTGGCGATATCCTGAGCATTGATTTGGAAGAGTACATCGTTACCGGGAAGGTCAGCTACTTCGATCGCGGTTATGCACCGCACCGATTTGCTTATTATGTACAGAATGGCCGAAAAATTGATTGTTTAATTGTGGAGAAAGGTCGAGCGATGGATTGTTATCTATGTGAATTTCTCGAAGGTTCATTGGATGATCCGAACGATGTGCCAACAAAGCTTGTCCTTGACGGAGAGACTTCCTTCGAGATGGAATACAACCGTAAAGATGTCTCCCGAACAGAGGGAAACACCGACTTGCGTAATGGAGACGATGTGCTGATATGGCGGTATTTCGCAGATCAGGAGCGGCATTTCTTCTTGCAATGGCAGGACGGCAAATTCATCGCTATGCAAGGGAACCGAATTCCGACAGCCGAGATCAAACGACTTCAGTCCACAACCACATCGGCGTCAACGAAAAAATAGCAGCAACAGGAGGTGAACGCCCCTATGAGACGATGGAAAGTTTGGATAGCCTTCCTTCTGATGGCGGCCTTAATTGCAGGTTGTACGAACGCTAGCAGTTATGTAAAAGATTCTTACCAGCTTGTCGACGTAGACGGGAAAGGGAAAGCCTCCGCCAAGATATACTCAGCAGAAGGGAAGACCGTCCCGCAGACAGCGCAAGACATCGCCGCCCATGAGAAACCTAAGGAGATCAGCAAAGAAGATCCCGAGCAGATGTTTCTTGTTTATGGCAATCGTATTATTAATGTTCATAAAGACCCCAATAACGAGAACAATGCACTGGTAGAAATTGATTCGATTGAGTATGCCAAGCAGAATTATAACTCTTCGTTTCTCGAAGGGTACATGACTGCTGTGCTTTTGCAATCTTTGTTCGGATCGGATTGGTCCAGTTCCAAGAAAAGCACCACATACACCGGATATGGCAGTAGCAGTAAGAACACGACAAGCTCAACCTCGACTAAGCAAGGGACGGATGTCTCCAACCCTTCCACCTCAGATCGAACGGGGAGCTTCAACTCTAAGGGGAGTACGAGCAGCAGCACCGATACGTCCAAGAGCGGCTCCAGCTCAGCGACATCGCCGTCAAGTTCCAGCTCTGGAAGCACAGGTAACTTTACGACCAAGCCATCAACATCATCTTCATCATCATCATCGAAAAGCAGTTCCTCTTCATCCGTACGCAAAAATGATGGTTCCTCACCAACAGTGAAATCATCAACAAGCAAGCCCAAGACCTCTAGCAGATCCGGCAGCTTCTCATCCAAGAAACGCTAGCCATTGCGATGAATACAATTATGAAGTCCGCCGACTCTCTATAGTCTGCGGATTTTTTACTTTGTCAGGACATACTAAATGTGGAGGGATCCAATAATGAGACAAATGATAACAGTGCGTGATGCAATCCATATGCTCGTAATTGCGTGCGGCGCGCTTCTGATTGCTACTGGCTTTAACATGTTCCTTATTCCTCATCAGTTGCTTAGCGGCGGAGTATCCGGTATTTCCATGATTGTCGGTTATTTTCTCAATTGGAACATTGGACTCGTCTATTTCGTCTTCAACCTCCCTATTCTGATCTGGGGTTGGATTGTTGTGGGCAGACGTTTCGTCTTGCTAAGTATTCTGTCTGTACTGCTGACCTCCTGGTTCATGCAGATTGTACCAAGTGATAATTTCAATCAAGACCCTTTGCTTGGAGCCGTATTCGGGGGCGTATTGATTGGATTAGGTACTGGAATTTCGCTTCGCGTCGGAGGCTCTTCTGGAGGGTTCGATATTGTCGGTTTCATAGTGACGATGAATCGTAATTTTCAACTCGGGACCCTGCTCTTCTTTTTAAATTCTTCCGTTGTGTTTGCCTTAGGTTACTTGTTCAACTGGGATCTGGCTATGCGCTCGATGCTTGCGATCTTCATCACAGGTAAAGTAATAGACACCATACATATTCGTCAGCTCAAAATTACAGCCTTCATCATCACTCAATACAAACAACAAATTATTGAACGACTGCACCAGCTTCCCCGCGGAGTCACCCTGGTCAAGACTGAAGGAGCTTTTACTGGCAATCACCAGGATATGCTTATGACTGTAATGACCCGTTATGAACTTGCGGAACTGCGTAAAATCATTCGTGAAGTAGATCCGAAGGCATGGGTGAACATCGTGGAAACCGTTGAGGTCATTGGAGAATTCAGACGTTTGCGTTAAAAAGGGCATGCCCTTTCGCAAATATGTGCTTCATCGATGCTCTTTTTATGGTATACTTAAGTAGTAATTTCATAATAGTTCTGGTTTACCCCTTGGCTCCAAAATTTGTATTTTCTGATCACGAATTTAAATTCGAAGGATTGGAAGGTGACGAAGATGGAAACCGTTAAACTGTCCAGGATTGTAATGAAATTAACTCCAGAATTGTATCCGTTTCTTCGCTATAGCGAACTGAATTCGGAGATCGTGCTTAAGAACGGCCTTGAAGCACTGGAGTCAGAAGATGTCATGGAAATTATTCAGTACAGCATTTCAGAACACCAAAAAGACGCCTTTCTCCAATAGGCGTCTTTTCTTGTATCTTATACTCTTCGTTTCCAATACAGCTGGGTAGCGTACATAAGCAAAGCGCCGAGCAAGCAGATGGCCGCCCCTGTGTTATACAGGTAAGCTTTTCCCCACACATCCATGATCCAGCCACCGCCAATCCCGCCAACAATCCCAGCCAAGCCCAAAAATATAGAAGAAAGAATAGCTTGACCTGTTGAACCGAATTCCTCAGGAACCAGACGAACCAGATATTGTATAGCGGCAATCCAGAATACGGCGAAGGTAATAGAATGGGAAGCCTGCAAAGCAATGAGAATGTTGGGATTCTCTACCGCTCCAACAACGAACCAGCGAACGGTGTATAAAAGAGTAGCCAGCAGCATGATGGTCATTTCATTATATCTATACAAATATCGGCCTAGCAGGGCAAATGTAGGAATCTCGCTGGCTGCTGCGAAGAACCAAGCCATCCCTAATCCTTTTTCCGTTGCCCCAAGGTCTATTAAGACCAGAGAAATCATAACATCGTTCATACGATGCGGTATAGAAACCACAAGAACGAGCAACAGAAACCATAGTAGCCGCCGATTACGATACAGAATCGTAAGATCTTTGAATTGCATGGGACGATGGTTGGGTGATGGATCCTCTCTTAATCTAGCAATTAATAGAAAAGGTATGATCCATAGACCCCAGAACAAATATTTGATACTGTCGACACCGCCTATCGACTCCAATGCATAGCCGCTAGTTAAAGCAACTACACAGAACCCGATCGAGCCCCACAGACGAACCGAACCATAGCTTTTTCCAGAACCATGAACGGATTTGACGATTAAATTATCAATCAACGGTACAGCCGGGTACATGAAAAAGTAAAGCAGCAGTACAAATAGAAAGGCAGCCGCGAAGCTATCCTGAAAAAACAGACCCAAGCTCGAAACGATCGTCAGCCCCCATAGAAGAACAATGATTCGTTTCAATGTACGATAGCGATCGCTTATAATTCCCCATACCGGCTGTGCAAACATGGCCATGAAAGGACCTATGTTCATCAACCACCCGATCTGTACAGCAGAATACCCCTGCTCTCCAAAATAACTAGGCAAATAAGGAAGCAGCACAGCCTGAATAGCGTAATAGGAAAACAAAATCCCTTTGAGGTTAAATAAGCTCGATCGTTCTGCCATAATATCTCCGCTTGTACAATAATTAATAGCCCATTCTATATCCTAACCGATGTTTCGCCAAAAACCAACACAAACCTACAAGCCGTTTCTTTCTGATTTTTCGTAAGCTCGTTGATGTTTGGTTACAAGGAAATAGGGTTACCTACTTCTATACATCATGAGGATCGAGGGGATATGCAATGGAATTGCTACTCACTGCACTATTATCGCTCTGGGGAGCGGTTAGCGGCTCGTATTCCGAATTGACCATGGAACAGATGCTGCAAGCTTACGCACACTATGCCCAGGTTATCCAGCAAGCTGAGCAGGCAGGTCAAAGCTCTTCTCAGGGCGCCCTGGTCAAGCAGGACCCTCAACGGAATGAGGCGCCTGTGGTGAAAGGAGTGTATGTAACAGCCCATAGTGCTGCAGGAGCTCGTATGGAGACGTTATTGAAGCTGCTTGACGAAACAGAATTGAACTCATTAGTCATTGATATCAAAGACGACTTCGGTTATATCACTTACCCTACGGGCAATCCAGAGCTAGAATCCTTGGGGACTACCAAGAAAATAATTGCTGATATGCCGAATTTAATGGCTAAATTGAAGCAGCATGATGTATATCCGATAGCCCGCATTGTTGTGTTCAAGGATACGATTCTGGCTAAAAAGAAGCCTGAGTTCTCATTCCTTAACAAGGACGGGACGTTATGGGATAACGGTAAAGCAGTGCCCGATAGCTTCGTCAATCCTTATAAGAAAGAAGTGTGGGATTACAACATCGCGGTTGCTAAGGAAGCGGTCAAAGCGGGGTTCAAGGAAATTCAGTTCGACTACGTACGATTCCCGGAAGGATTCGAGTCTCGTGCTGACCAATTGATCTACGATCATGATGAACGAACACGAATCGATGTAGTCGCCGATTTCGTGAAAGCGGCTAGGAAAGAGCTGAATCCGCTCGGCGCTCGTGTTTCGGCCGATATATTCGGGTATGCCGCCTCGGTGCCAGCCGCAGAGGGAATCGGTCAAGATTTCAAGAAAATCTCGAAGCATGTAGATGTCATTTCACCTATGGTCTATCCGAGCCATTATGGAGCGGGCTGGTTCGGCTCCAAGGTTCCGGACGCCGCCCCCTACGCCACTATTCTCGGAGCGATGACGGACACCAAGAAAAAGCTTGCATCCCTACAGGCCGAGAAGCCGATCATTCGGCCTTGGCTCCAGGATTTCACAGCCAGTTGGATCCAAGGATCGATTAAGTATGGGAAACACGAAGTGGAAGAACAAATTCGCGCACTAAGAGATAGCGGTGTTGAAGAGTTTCTCTTATGGAACGCCGTTAACACCTATACTCCAGGCGCGAGATATACGACCAAATAAACTATACTGCGGGTCCTCTCAACTGGCCTGCCATTTTCACGAAATAATGGAGCGTCTTCAAGGTCCTCTCCTTGATTTTCACATTCGTAGGTGCGCCTTCTTCATCGAACGCACGGTTCTCCGCACCAATGGAAATCCATTCCGGACAGTTGATTCCATGTACATTGCGGACCATCACCTGCATCTGTTGGAGCGGGCTCACCCCAACCGCACCGCCTGAGGAGCTGAGGGAGAGCACCGCCTTGCTGTCAAAATGATCGAATCCGAGATGATCGAGAGCGTTCTTCAATACACCTGATACACTGCCATGATAGTCAGGCGTACTAAGAATGATAGCATCTGCTCGCAAAACCGTTTCTTTCATGGCAATCAGATTGGCATCATTCGGATTGCGATTGTCAGGTGTATAGAATGGCAACGGTGTCTTATACAGATCGATTAAGGTTACTGTACAGCCCATCGCCTCCAGCTGTTTCATTAAATAACGGCATAATCTCGTACTGGTCGACTCCATCCGATTGCTGCCTGCTAGTATGGCAATATTCATTAATAATTCCACCTTTACTTTTTACACTTATGATATAGTTTAGTTTGTTATTTCGATGTATGCAACTTATTAGAGACACAAAACCGCCCATGCTGCTTGTGAGCAAAGGCGGTTTTTGCGGTCGTTTGCATTATTTCACTGTTGTATTCGATGCTGAATCCTTCAGTAATGGATCGATGAACGTTTTGGGAACTTCATAAGAAACACCGGTGTTGAATGGGTTCAGGTAGACCGTCGCGCCATTGATGAAATAGTGCACGAAGTAGGTTCGAGAAGAACCATCCTTGAAATTAAAACGAATGCTGAAGTTGCGGTTCTCTCTGTAATTGCTATTGCTCTCGCGAGACACTTCTTTCATATTCTTAAGAATTTCAACGGCACTGCGAATGGTTGCCGAATCTTTGTAGTTACGGTACCCGCCTTGCGTATGGTCGTCTACCGAAACGGACTCCATATTTTGTTCTGTTACGGCTTGGCGTCCTGGCTGCACTCCATAACTGAATCCTGTCAGCAAAATGACAATAACGAGCATGGAAAGCAATTCTTTGGACCATCTATTCGATTTCATCGCGATCTCCTTTCGTTACACTTTAAAGCGGATTCTCGTCAACCGTCTGATTAGAAGGGTACTAAGCACCAATGAAATGAACAGACCAATGTAGTACGAGACTAGCTCATTTCGGAATATGGAGCTTAGGAAGGCTGCTCCCAGGAGAGAGGCGCAGATGACAAACCCGATCTTCAACACGGTCTCCCCTATAGGAAAAAGCATTAATTTACCGTTATTCTCACATTTGTTGCGGCTGTAAGCCGCATAACCGCCAATCATGGAAATGATCAAGTAAATGGCTGGTATTAATATCGGCAAATCGTAGGCATAATCCATATTGATATTCAAGTATTTCACCAATGAGATATCTTCCATGAACCCATTGAAGGAATCGCCGCTTCCGTAGTAATTCATAGAGCGTAAGCCATGAACATCCAGGAATCTTTCAATTAAGACGGACAATCCCACTGGAAAATACGCAAGAATCACGGAAAAAATCATCTGGGAAGCCATACTTCCGCTTAATGTGCCGATGAACAAAACGGTAGAGTATACCGCCATGAGCACGAAGCAGGTATATATAAATTGAAAGCCATGATAACGAAGATTCATATACTCATGAATCGGCGAATTCAGTATGACAGCCATATCGATGACTGTATTCACCGCGGCTGATATCAGAATTAGCACAAATCCGAGCATCCACTTCGTCCAGAACAATTGAACCCGAGAGAATGGCAAGGCAAATGTCATTTCTTGTACTCCGTTGCGTCGTTCCGCTCCCATTAACATCCCAGCCATAATGGCAAGCAATATAGCGAGTACCATTCTGGAGGCACTCTCCAGGTCTCCACCGCCATAGGCGCCTGCTGCATCCACTACATAACGCACCATATGATCAATACGTTCTTCATCATCCAGGATCCATTTATCCAGTCGTTGAAGACCGAGGGTTAAGAAATGAATAATCGGGAATAACCAGATGATCCATTTCACTTGCTTATAATCTTTCCACCATAGCGCTTTACTCAGCATCTGTTTGACCCCCCAGCTTCCATATGAACAAATCCTCCAGCTTGACTGGCAGCGATTCGTTCAACAGAGGATCCACTGCATTCAAAGTATCCAGCGCCTCTGTCCCTTGTTCGGTTTGAATGAGCACTGTATATACCTTGCCTATATGTTCAAGCAGGTGAACATCCGACCGGTTCAGCCATGCATCTGGCGCTTGACCTTTGAATACGATCTGGCGTTTCATTACAGAGCCCGTTGAGGAGTCCATGGACAGCGATTGCTCGATAAAACCATTCTTCATTAAGAGTACGGTATCGGTAATCCGCTCTAGCTCATCCAGCAGATGGGAAGAAATGACGAGTGTTACCCCTTCCTCAGCCGCTTCCATGAGCAGTGTCAATACTTGTTTCTTCGCAATCGGGTCAATGCCGTTCGTAGGCTCATCGAGCAGTACAACCTTTGCCCGTGTAGCAAGTCCCAAAGTAATATTGAACAACATCCGCATCCCTTTGGAGAAGGATCTTACTCTGCGGGTGAGAGGCAATCCGAAGCGATTCATCGTTTCCTTGAAAAATTCCAAATCGAAATCAGGGTAAATCATGCTGTACAGTTGCGCACTTTCCTTGGGTGTGTAGCTATAGAACGCTTCAGGTGTATCTGGTACGAATACAATGCTGCGTTTGACCTCTGGATTCATGTGAACAGCCATTCCGCCATATTCTACCGTACCCAGATCAGGGTCCAGAATACCTGCCATCGTCTTGAGCAGCGTTGTCTTGCCAGCACCGTTACGTCCGATAAGTCCAGCTACGCTTCCAGGAGGCAAAGCGAAATGAATATTCTCCAGAACGATCCGGTTCTCGATACTTTTCCTTACTCCTCTAACGGTTAACATCTTCATCTCCTCCAAAACGTTTCCATTCTTCATCGGTCCAGACTACGAACTGTTCTCGGCTCACGCCTAGATGTCTGGCCTCCACCACAACTCTGCGCAGCTCAGTCTGAAGATGCTCCATTCTCTCGCGCTCCATCCCTGGGGCAGCAGTCCTTTTCGCAACAAATGTTCCTTTACCGCGCAAGGTGACGATTATGCCTTGTCTCTCCAACTCCTGAAACGACTTGGCCACTGTATTCGGATTCACTAGCAGCTGTGCAGACAGTTCACGCACAGAAGGCAATTTCTCATCTTCCTGTAAGACGCCTTTGGCGATCAGCTCTTTCATCTGCTGCACAATCTGCTCATAAATGGGCAGCATACTTCGTTCGTTAATATGAATCATAGCGCATTGGTTCAACTCCTTTATCGCGGAGTAGTGTACTACTCTAACTAATACACATAGTACATTAAATATTTTCATGTTGTCAAGACCCAAACCCTCTGCTTCATGTAAGAATAGATTCCCCGACTTAAGTCTAGCATTATGACGTTCTCTAGACCGTTAACACTTTCCCCTGTCTTCCTTATACTAATGTCTATGAGCTAACTTAGGAGGAAATTTAGAATGAATCACTCATCACAACACCAGTCACCACCCGACAATCCGAACAAACAAAGCACAGCAAATAACGGCGGCGTTCCACCTGGCGGAAATCGCGGTTCAGGGGGACGGATAGCAGGGGTCATTTTAATCTTGATCGGCGCCGTAATCGGTCTGAATTGGTTATTTCCAAATGCACTCCCTGATTTATTCCGTTCTCTCGGCGCTTCAGTGATTGGTTTGGTCATCATCTCCCTAGGGATTTTCTTCATCGCACGAGAATGCACTCCAAACCGGAAAAAGCCTTATCGACTTGGTCGAATAACAACGGGTGCTGTATTCATATGGCTTGGTATTGGGATCGCTGCAGCTTCGATCATTCCGGCAGGTTGGTATACGATCGCCTTAAAGTTATGGCCGCTTGTTCTTATCGGTTTCGGTCTCGAGTATTTATTCAGAAGACATGAGGGTTTAAAAACAAAATTAGACATCAGCGGACTCTTTTTGATTGCGTTGGTCTATATCGTAACTGCAGGCGTTCAGCTCGATCGTTCGTTCACTTTTCTTGTCGAGGGTTATGGTTACACCGTTCAGGATACACCGATTGTCGTCACACCTGCTCGGCTCGGTTCATTCCAGTTGGAAGCTAGCGTTGGCAATATTACGATCATCCCAGCGACCGACGATAAAGTTACCATCACGCCAACCTATCGGACATGGAGAGAACAAAGCTTGGAAAACTTGAAACAAAAATCAGAATTCGATATCCAGGAAAAGAATGGTGATGTTACCGTTCTGCTTCATAGCAAAAAAGCAATTCAAGGTATTCATTTCGTCGGCTTATATGAATACTCGGTCGATCTGCAAATCGCAGTTCCAGCAGAAATGCAGCTTAACGTAACAACAGAGGTCGGGAAAATTGATGTAACAGACCAAAACAATGTTCACAAGCTTCAGACAGACGTCGGCATAATTGATTTGAAAAACTCTAAGGGTGAAGATACAAGACTGCAAGTTGCGGTTGGAAAGATTACTGTGGAACAATATAGCGGGAAACTAGCGGCTGGTGCCGATATCGGCAGGATTGAGGTTGAGGGGGAACCAACTGATGATTGGTCGCTAACTTCAAGTATCGGTTATCTGGAAACCAAGCTTCCAACCAGTGGAAGTTACCGTTTTGATATGAACGTCGAGGTCGGCAGTTCGGATTATCCTCCTTCTGAATCCGCAAACGCAAGTAATGGTTCTCAGCAAATTCGCATGAGCGTGGATATTGGTCAAGCGGTTGCCAAATATGCACAGTGATCGACCTGTTGCACTTGAATTCTGTTGAACTTGGTAACCTGTCCAGTGGAAGGGTATAATGTTGCTTAACATACTATCTTACACAAGGAGGAGTTCAGGATGCTTGAAGTTGGCCAACCTGCACCATTATTCCAAGCAAACAGTACGCAGGGGACAATTAAGCTCAGTGACTACATCAACAAACAGCCGATCGTATTAATCTTCTACCCCATGGACGATACGCCTGGTTGTACGGCTCAGCTCTGCGCAGTACGCGATTCCAAGGCACTCTATGCCAAATATGACGCGGTCATATTCGGAGTGAATCAAGGAGACGTGAACAGCCACCAAGCTTTCGCCGACAAGCATGGCTACGATTTCCCCATCATCTCAGATGCTGACAGCTCCATTCGTAAGGCTTACGACGTCGGCAAGGTTCTCGGATTATTCCTTCAACAGCGAATCGTCTATGTAATCGGCCGTGATGGAACAATCGCTTTTGCCCGCAAAGGGACTCCGTCTACTGAAGAAATCGTAGCGGTTATGTAAATAAATAGAGCCGTCCAATCCTGCATATAAAAGCGCAGGATTGGACGGCTTATTCCATTATTGAATATTATTGCGACAAGCGAATAGCTAGCTCGTACAGATCACGGTCGAACTCTTTCTTCGTATTCACAACCGTATTAATATCGGTTACAGACAGCTGACCCTTAAGTACTCCGCAGGCCTTACCGGAATCCCCTTCAATCAGCTTCCGAACCGCGTAATCGCCAAGCTGGCTTGCTAATATCCGGTCATTGTGTGTTGGCGCGCCTCCGCGCTGAATGTGGCCCAGTACAGTTACACGCGGCTCGATGCCTTGGTGCTGCTTGATATGCGCAGCCACATCATGCGCGCTTCCGTACCCTTCAGCTACTACAACGATACTGTGACGTTTACCGGTATTGAAGTTGTCCTTCATCCGATTCCCTACATCGTCAAGCGCAAACGGAACCTCAGGGACCAGAATCGTCTCCGCTCCGCTCGCCAAGCCTGCATGGAGGGCAATATCGCCGCAATGGCGTCCCATAACCTCGACAATCGACGAACGCTCATGCGAGCTCATCGTATCGCGCAGCTTGTTAATAGCGTCTACGACAATACTAACAGCGGTATCGAAACCTATCGTTGTGTCCGTGAATGGAATATCGTTGTCAATGGTCCCTGGCAAGCCCATTGTCTTAATACCCAGCTTGCTAAGCTTATTCGCGCCTTGATAAGAACCGTCTCCGCCAATAACAACAAGACCGTCGATTCCGCGTCTCCGCAGGTTGTCAGCTCCCAGCTGCTGGCCTTCCGGTGTTTGGAACTCTTTGCAGCGCGCTGTTTGCAGAATGGTTCCTCCGCGTTGGATAATATCCCCCACACTGCGCAGATCCATTTGACGGATATCGTCATTAATCAGACCTGCGTATCCCCTCTGTACGGCAAATACTTCTAACCCATGATACAAAGCGCTTCTAACAACCGCTCGAACGGCTGCATTCATCCCTTGTGAATCTCCGCCGCTAGTCAGGACGGCAATTGATTTAACAGACATGCTTTATCCACCTTTCCTTCGAATCCATACACTGTTAGCCCAGAAAAATAACCTTGTCATTGGGCTGCCTCTCATAAGCTTCTTGGAAACCAATCTCACTTCTGGTTGACCATTCACCTTAGGGTCGGACAAATAGAGCGCCAATAAGCCTTCAATAATCATACGATGAAAGGCAGTATGAGTAAGGGTGGCAATATCAGCGCGTGCCCGTTCCACAATCCATTCTATCCGATTCACCGTAAGTGTAAGATCACCATAATAATTGCAGAAATTCAAATCCCCGCCAGCCTCGTCTTCTTCCTGATCAATCAAATAATCGAGCAGAATGTGCAAGCTGCATACATGCGGGAAATAAGCGCGAAATATCGCCTCAGACTGCTCAGCCGAGAGCTGCTCGTCCGAAGCTGCAAGAAACAGAAAGAACACGCCTAATGTGGATCCCGTTGCAGCAGCGAATTCATTCCATTGCAGTTCAGGATACAGCGCACGGTTCCGCTCCCACCACGCGAGCAGTTCAGCTTCTCTAAGATCCTTATGGATATGCTTGTACACTTGCAAATCACAGTATAGGCCAACCAGAACCTCCACACGCTGTTGGACAAATGCATAACCGGGCAATAAACATACGCAGGACTGACAAGTCCTCACGAGCTCGTTAAGATACCCGCCATCCTCGCGTTCCGTTCGTAACGCATAATAATCTTGCAGCGATGCAGACGGATTCACGGCATCTAACATAGATTGGTGAAGCCTGCGAAAATCCTCCGGATCAAGTGAAGTACTCCGATCACATAAATTGTCCAAGTAATCACTGATCGTCTGGAAAGCTACGATCAAAGGAATTAATACGTGACGCATCGATAAATTGGCTGCGGCATACACCGCACCGCCTTCACAGTGAAACTGCTTGTGAGTCATGCTGTCGATCGCTTGTTTCCTCAGTTCTTCGTCAGGTATCCGGCCCGCAGCCGTTCGCCAAGACGCAAGCTGAGCGCGCACTTCAGGGAGAACATACCGGTACACTCGATGCATCAATGTAACCGGGTTGCGGGGAACCTTCGCCGTGTTAGTCCATGTGCTTATCACGATGCTTGTTCCTCCATACGAATCCGATGATATATAGGTTCTATTATAATATAAATGAAGCCATATATCTATTGATGCGATTTCGATGAAAGTTCTTGATTAGCTCGGTACCATAAATGCAAGTCAGTAATGCAGCTAGCCAGCTCCGAGATTTCATAGTTTAATTTGCACGACAACGGGAAATCGTCTTCTACGTTCAACTGAAGCTGCTTGGCTATAATCATTCTCTCTATCTCATAGATCCGCTCTGGAATGCGCCCGCGGATTTCTTCCCACTTAGCCAATGTGTCGGATCGTTCTTGCACACTGTACTGCTCCCAATCTTGCTCGAACACAGGAAGTTCTATTCCCAACCGTATATCCATAACAAACAGGATCCTCATTATTCAATCCCCTTTTCATACCCGAGAATACTTTACCATGGAGGGCTTATTCTCGCCAAGTAAAAAAATAGTCTCACTCTTCTGCAATTAATTGTTGTCCCAAATGTTGGTTTGCCCCTATGCTTTATTGCCAGATTGCTTATGCAGTCTTATACTAGACTTTAACTAGTTCAAGGGGAGTCCTGACAATGTCCGAGACAGACAGTAGCCGGTTAACTATGAGGCAATTATTTGCTTTTTTTATACCTCTAGGTTTTTCAGCGAGCTTAGTCACCATTTCACATGTCATTATTAATAGTACATTGGCTCGTTCAGCCAATCCAGAAACGATTATTGCCAGCTATTCCATCGGTCTTAGCATGTTAGGCATTATAGAACGGCCTGCTATTCTGCTCAGGCAAACCTGCTCTGCACTCGTGCGTGACAGGAAGTCTTTCCGTGCCATGACAGCCGTAACGATCTATGTGCTGTTAGCCATGTTCATCGGGGGACTGATCATTTCTTACACACCGGCAGGCAGATGGATCTTCTTATATGGCTTCGGAGTAAATGAAATGTTGTTAGAACGCATTATTGATGTATATCGCATTCTGATGTTCGTCTCCATATTCTCAGGGATACGCTGCTTGTATCACGGCATTATAATAAGCAATATGCGTACCAAATGGCTAACGATCGGCATGGCGATACGACTTGTTGTGATGTACTTGATCTCTCTATATTATATTCATTTTGCTGGGGTCAATAGCGGCTCTGTAGGAGCTGTTATTTTCTTGGCAGGGATGATGGTTGAAGCGGCCGTGAGCAGTTGGGAAGGTCGTAGAGTACTGAAGACGTTGCCCGTGAAAAAGGAAGACCATGGTATCCATAATCAAGGTCAGATCTTTCGTTTTTACAAGCCGCTTGCGCTTTCCTCCCTGATCGTCATTCTGGTGGGTCCAGCGATTAACGCCATATTAGGTAAGACCGTAGATTTTGAATTAGCCATTGCCGCTTTTGCCATTGCTGGGAGTCTGGCCCAATTGGTCCAAAGCTTTTTCTCTTATATGCACCAAATCGTGCTGAATTTCTACCGAAAAGATGCAGCGCTTGTATATCGCTTCTCCTTGCTGCTAGGATTTATACCTTCTATTTTAATTGGGATTCTTGGATATACTCCTGTTGGCCCTTGGTTCATGGAACACATAATGGGTGTAAACGAGCGATTGATGATCGCAAGTCTGCATACCCTAAGAATATTCATGCTTCTAACCCTCGTCTACCCCTGGGTGGATTTCTTAAATGGACTTGTCTTGCTTCGGGGACAGACTAAGATTATGCTCTATTCCCAATCGGCTAACGTCATCATCACAATCGTTACGTTAATTGTATGCATCTTAACCGTTCCCCATTGGAACGGGATGATTGGTTCACTTGCACAATCTCTTGGACTTACGGGCGAAATAATTGTATTGTTATACGTGCTTCGCGCCTCCTCCAAGAATACAACCCGTTCCTTTCTATCTCCATGACGAGAGAAACTAACTTAAGGATGGACTGCTATGGCAACAGAGACCGATAATCTCCCTTTAAAAGGGACGCAGCACCTGTCTGAAGTAAAGAATGAACAGCTTCCATCCTCCCGAGATGAAGTTTTCTTGAAGATGTTTTCGTTTGCTTTCTTCATGACAATGGCAATTAGTGTCTCCTTCTTTCCCTTATATTTCGATAGTAAAGGTTATACCAAAATTCAGATTGGAGCCCTCTACTCCATCGGTCCTCTGATTGGCATCTTTGCCAACTTGTTCTGGGGGCTGCTCAGCGATAAGTATCAGACTATCAAGAAATTGCTAATTCTTTTAATAGCCGGTCAACTGGCCACGATGTTTTTTCTGATCGGAACGGACACGATTACCGTGTTATATATCCTGATGACCTTCTTCTATTTTTTTCAGACGCCAGTAAACCCCCTGATCGACAGCTTGACGATGCTGACAATCCGCCACACAGGCAAGAGCTACGCCTCTTTTCGCGTATGGGGTTCATTGGGCTTTGCCTTTTCAGCGCTCGTATTCGGAATGCTGCTGAAATTAATCGGGGTCCAGTATACAATGACACTGTGCATCGGCACCATTACCTTCACTCTCATAATCGGAGTGCTGCTTAAGGACCGAATTGGAAGCAGCACGGGCAAAATGCAATTCTCAGGATTCGGACAAGTTATTGGTTCACCGCGTTTCCTGTGGTTTCTGGTGCTCATCTTAATTCTCTCGATCGCACATCGTATGAATGACGGTTTCCTAACCCTCTATTTACGTGAGATTGGAGCAAGCGATTCTATCGTGGGGTGGGCGTGGACCGTTTCGGCTTTGAGCGAGATTCCCGTTTTTTTCTGGCTTAGCCGCTATGGTCACCGATACAAAGAATTACCGCTGCTCATGATTGCAGGACTTGTTTACGCGGTTCGCTTCTCCCTGGTAAGTATAGTGACGGAACCCGAATGGATTATTCTCCTGCAATCTATGCACAGCTTTTCCTTCGGCATATTCCTGTTCACTGCACTTCGATACATCCAACAGCTGATCCCTGATCACTTCCGAGCAACAGGTCAAGCGATATTCGCAATCGTCTGGTCATGCCTCGCCGGTCTTGCGAGCGGGATTCTGGGAGGATGGATCTTCGATGCCTGGGGACCGCATGTGATGTACCGCTTCGCAGCCGTATGCGCTCTTGTAGCAAGCTTCTTCTTCCTTCTAACCCATCTGTCGCAAAAGGAAGGGACTCCCTCCAAATAGGAGGCAGTCCCCAGAACTATTTATTAGATCCACAAGCTAAGGCACAACATCTACAATAATTTCATCAAACGGTTTCTCATTGACTGAAATGTTAAGCTTCCATAATCCTGGTTGGCTAAGCCCGAATCTGCCGCCGCTTTGGCCAGCTGCTCCAGCATCATTGGCTCCTTTTACAATCGGCCACTCGTACAAATGAATCGTTTGACCAGATTCTTTGTGCGTTGCGGTTATACTATACTTGCCGGATACTTCGTCCCCTTTTCCCCAAAAATACAAGTAATACAATCCGCCTCTGCCGCTTCGAAACAATACATCTCTCGGGCTATTCATCTTGATAATACCGAACTTTCCCTCAGTCCCTTGAAGAGTGAGCTTTCCAGCAAGAAACGTCGGGGAGACTTTCCAAATGTCAGGCTTGTTGATCTGCAGGTAAATGGATAGACACACGATGAAGATTGCAATAATACCAAGGGATTGCAACATTTCTTTCCTGGACGCTTTAACGGCTGCCTGCATGCCCGATCACAACCTTAGTATAAGCTAGATTTCAACCCTACAATACCATATTTTAATACAGAGTGGAACATGTTAAATGTCGGTTTGGCAGGATTTTAGATCTAATAAGCGAATAACAACTTGGAACGAATATTTTATTGTAAAAATATAGACTTTTTTACAAATGTACGATTTGTTCAAAGCATATGTTTATGCTTACGAAGTGAAGTCATTATTCTTCGTAAAATCTTAAGGAGGATCCATATGAGTCAAGAAATCGTGGTGCAGCTACGAAATGTAACGAAACGGATAGGATCAAAAACGATAGTAGACAACCTATCGTTCGATGTTCCTCGAGGTGAGGTATTCGGCTTTCTGGGACCTAACGGAGCCGGTAAGACAACGACGATCCGAATGATGGTCGGGCTGATCTCCATGTCCGAGGGGGAAGTTCTCGTGAACGGGATTAACGTCAATCGCCATTTTGAACAAGCTATGATGCATATTGGAGCGATTGTAGAAAATCCAGAGCTATATAAATTCCTTACGGGCTATCAGAACTTGGTCCACTTTGCAAGAATGATTCCCGGTATCCCCAAGGAACGTATTGATGAAGTCGTGAAGTTGGTGAAGCTCGAGAACCGGATCCACGATAAGGTAAAGACGTATTCCCTCGGAATGCGTCAGCGGTTAGGTGTCGCACAAGCTATTCTCCACCGTCCTGATGTTCTGATTCTGGACGAGCCGACTAACGGACTGGACCCGGAAGGCATTCGTGAGCTTCGCGATTATTTGCGGCAGTTGGCTAAGAGCGAGGGAACAGCGATAATCGTATCGAGCCACCTTCTCTCCGAGATGGAGTTAATGTGTGATCGAGTTGCCATCATCCAGAACGGGAAGCTGGTGAATGTGCAGCTGATGCGTGAAATGGTGCAGCAGCAATCAGATGAAGCAAGCCTAGTTGTGATGGAGGTTGACGAGCCGCAGCGAGCCCTGCAGCTTCTCTCGGATACGATTAGTGTTGCAGAAGCAGCAATGACGGCCGAAGGCATTACCCTATTCTTACAACGTGAACAAATACCTGATGCAATCAAGCTGCTTGTTCAGGGCAATGTGCGCGTCTTCTCGGTGAAAACCGCCTCCACTTCGTTGGAGGACAAATTCCTTGAATTGACAAGAGGTGGTCAAATTGTCTAATCTGCTGAATCTCATTCAAAATGAAAATATGAAAATTTACCGCCGTCCTCGCACGTGGGTGATGTTCGGCCTAGTGTTGGCGATTACCTTAACCGTAGCAATTGTAATGTTAAATGTTGGCGGTGATGATCCTTCTCGCGGTAATATGCTTCAATTTATGAATATTGGAAAGAACTTCAGTATCATTGTGTTCGTGTTCTCCATCGTAATTGCAGCTGAGATCGTCGCGGGAGAGTTTACTTGGGGCACAATCAAGCTTCTTTTAATTCGACCAGCTACACGTTCCAAGATTCTATTATCCAAATATATTGCGTCTATTCTATTCTTACTGCTTATGCTGGCTTTCTTGTATGTGATCACTGCGATTGTTGGACTGCTTTTCTTCGGTAATTCCGGGGATGCGGGCGGTTTAAGCTTGCTTAGCATATTGAAATCATACGGGTTTATGACCATTGATTTGTTCATGAGCTTGACCTTTGCTTTCATGATCTCAACCGTATTCAGAAGCAGCATGCTAGCCATAGCATTATCCTTCATCCTTACCTTTGTCTCTGGAACGGTTATGGCTGTTCTTGCTCAGTTCAAATACAACTGGGCCAAATATATCCTTTTCGCCAACACAGACCTGAGCCAGTATACGGGCGAACGTAAACCTATTATTGAAGGTATGACACTAGGCTTCTCCGTAACAATGCTGATCATCTATTACATTGTGTTCATTGGACTGGCATGGACTCTCTTCCGCAAGCGGGATGTTGCAGGATGACATCAGTCATAGGATTCCACTAAGATAGCCAATCAACTGCGTTTTGGTTAGCAGCGCATTGCCTGCCATAAGCAAAAAAAGGTGCACGGATTACACTTCGTGCGCCTTTTTGTATAATGATTTCTCCCTCTCCCGCTGTTCGCCCCGATCGCCACGGATAGCGTTGTTCCAATCTTCCAGATCGTACACGAATCCGAACATCAGAGCAACGTACCACAAAGCCAACTCTTTAGCCTGTTCGCCCCCAGCGGTTTCTTTATTCTCAATTGCTGTCACCGCCTGACGGATCGCAGAGCACATCATGCCCCGCTTCTGCATATCGATCATTCCCCCGGGGGATGTTAGCAAGCATCCGTTGATAGCAAATCCGGTGTAGATCAGGTGATTGATGCCCTCTTGCTTACAAAGGGCAAACAATTGATCGGCGTTCTCGGCAATCCCTTCAGTGCCAACCGGCATTGCTTCTTCAGGAAAATCTATTGCCGCTTGTCCAGAAGGAATATCCGCCAAGTTATGCATTCCAGGAAAAGAGTTATCCCTTCTGAACCGGTGTAATTGATCCAGAGCGGCGTCTGTTCCGATCCTTTCGTAAGTTTCAGAAGTACCTGCTGCCAAAGATTGCGCTAACTTGTATCCCGGGTATTTTTTGTAATAAGCACTATTCGGTCGAACAACGTGAAACACCCTTATCCCTTCAGATCGGACAGTTTCAAGAAGATCAGGGAACACTTGCTTGCAAATCTCATATGATCTCGGAATGTATTCAACAGCCCGATGCCATCCGGGATACTGATCCCATGTTCCGCAATCCCAAGCATGCATGACTATAATGGCCGTATGGTTGGCGTCAATCTCAAGATCAGCCTTTTTCCATCCGCCATAACCTTCTGCTGGAATGTCCAAATTTCGATCTGCGTCAAACTGCTGATAATACCACGCGGGAACGGTTATTTGTCGCATACGTAAATCTCCTTCTTAGTCAGCCTTTCACTGCCCCTACAAGCTGACCATGAATAAAGTATTTTTGCATGAAAGGATACACCATGATGATGGGCAGCACCGTAATCATTAACGCCGCCATCTTCAAATTCTCCGGATGGACTTTCGCGCCATCCGCAAGTGTAGAGGCATCGGCATCGCTTACAAGCGAAGAGTTAACGAGTATGTCCCGCAGTTGGAACTGTAGGGTCCATTTGGTATTATCGCGAATATAGAGCAACACGCTGAACCATTCGTTCCAGTAACCTACAAGACTGAAAATGGAGAACGCCATGGTCATTGGCAATACAAGCGGAAGAACGATTCTGAACAAAATTCTCGCTTCGCCGGCACCGTCGATTTCAGCCGATTCCATCAATTCCTTCGGCAGCTGATCGATAACGTTCTTGAATATAATGATCATTGTAATACTGACAAAGCTAGGCAGAATAAGCGCCCAATAAGTGTTGTTCAGACCAAGGCCGTTGACGAGCAAATAAGTCGGAATGAGTCCTCCTCCAAAAAACATAGGGATCAGAATAAAAGTGAACACGATCTTTCTCCCAACTAGATGCTTATGGGATAACACATATGCGGCTGCAATCGAACAAATGATCACCTGAACGGTATTGATAATGGAGAGTCCAACCGTGTTGATGAAGGAGCGCACAAACGTATAATTGCTCATCAAATCCTTGTAGGCTTGCAAATTGAAGCCTCTTGGCCAAATCCCGATTGGGCCTTTAAGAACCTCATCGTAACTGCTTAATGAAATGGATATTGCATTCAGAAAAGGCACCAGGATTGAAATACAAAGAACAGTAAAAAAAGTATAGTTGAAAAATTGAAACACTACTCTGGAAGTGGATCTGTATTGCATCGTTGTTCCTCCTGCTGTCTATGTTAATATAACCCCACAAAGTGACTTTTGGTCTTCGAAGCTGATTCCGATACCTTTGCGGAGACTCGATATCTTATTAATATAGGCCGAGTCCAACTGTTTTTTTGGCCAACCTGTTTGAGCCGATCAACAGCAGAAAACCTAGAACGCTTTGTGTAAGCCCGATAGCTGTCGTCAAACTGTACTGTGCTTTCTCCAACCCGATCCGGTAAATGTATGTGCTAATGACCTCAGATACATCGTACACAAGAGGATTTTGAAACAAAAACACGCGTTCGAAGCCGATTCCAAACATACTTGCGAGATTTAGTAGCAGCAGCAACACGATCATCGGGAACATTCCTGGTAAGGTGATATGAATCGCCTGACGGAATCTGCTGGCTCCGTCGATCCATGCCGCTTCGTATAGATGTGTGTCAATCCCCGCAATAACGGCAAAATAAAGAATGGCCGACCACCCAACATTTTTCCATATATCCGCAATGACCAATATACTTCTGAACATACTTTCTTCCGTCATGAAAAAGATCGGCTCAATCCCGAAAGCATAAGTAAGAAAGGCGTTCAAAAGTCCCGTTGTCGGGGATAACATTTGATAGAACACACCTGCGACGACGACCCACGACAAGAAATGAGGCAAATAAGAAATCGTCTGAAACACTTTTTTGGCAAATTTGTGATAGATCTCATTCGCGAGCAGAGCAAAAACAATCGGAGAGGTAAAACCGAATATAAGGTCGTAAAAATTCAAAATAACTGTGTTTTTCATTACAGACCAGAACTTCGGATCACTCAGAAAAAATGCAAAATGCTTGAACCCTACCCAATCACTTTGAAAAAAACCTTTATAAACCGAGTAATTCTTGAAAGCAATTATGATGCCGTACATCGGAATGTAATTGAAAATAAAAAGAGAAATGAGTGCTGGGGATATCAAAAGATAGAGCATGAAAAGCGTTTTGGGGGGAACTTTCTTTCTTCTCACTGCTGTATTCAGATTTGGAACTTGTAATGGTACTTGCTGCATACGTTCTTCCTCCTCGAGCATAAGCTTCACGGTGTAAGGAGCTAAATGTGTTGTTAAGGATAGCAGTCCAAGCCACCAGCTACGGGAAACGTAGGCTTCCAAACGGGCTTTAACTGCTATCCCTCCAAACTTATTTTTCAGTCAGCATTTATTCTACCAATCTACCTCGACAACGCCCTTCTTGCGCAGTTCATCCTTGCGGGTGTTCATTTCCTTTGTGTAGAAATCGTCCATTGCGCCAAACTTCTCCACATAGGATTTCACGCGATTGTCAAATTCAGCCATTGTGATTTTGCCCATTATCGCTTCAACCGTAGCTTGTGTGATGTACATGCGCATATCCGGAGATTTTATGGACAATTCGCTCGGTAGGTTGACAAAACTGGTAACACCGAAACCGGCTTTCATCGCGTTCTTGCCGATCAAATCCTGGCTCTCCATCAACGCAGTGTAATGATCTGGCTTCATCACTTGCTGTGCTTTAGCCTGCTTCACGTCCTGACCGTCGGAGAATCCAAAGATGATAGCTAGATGCAGCGACCAGTAACGCTTCGGATCATTCAATTTAACCGCGTCCGGAATCCGCTTTCCGTCTTTTACGGTGTACGTCTCCCCTTCCTTGCCCCAGAAGATCGACTCTCGCAGCTTGTCTTGTGCGAACCCTTCAATGACTTTCCATGCACGGTCAGGTTCTTTGGACTTGCTCGAAATGTACATCCCGTGACTGTTAATAGGAATGGATCGTTTATTCAGCGTATACTTGGCATCTCTCACAACTGAAGGCAACTTTTTCAGTGGAGGAGTCATGATGAGTTGCTGAGTTTTTAGGATCTCATTCGTGCTGGTTAACCGGCCATTTGCTACTCCAAGCAGTTGTTCAGCCGTATCCGACCACAAGAGCGTGTTCTTTGTCGTTACAGTCGTGGAATACTTGGCAGAGTCGTTGGTTGCGAATTCTTTGTCCAATATTCCTTCGCTGTAAAATTGTTTCAACTGTTCAACAGCCGCTTTGTATTCAGGAGTACGGAATTCATTGATGACCTTTCCGTCCTGCACTCGGAACGAGTATGGACGAACCCCGTACCATTGGAAAACGGCATTACCGCCATAACTAATTCCATAATCACCAATTACCCAGTTGGAGAGCGGTACGGAATCCGGCTCGGCTTTCTTAAATTTGCGAAGGAGATCAACCCACTCTTCTACCGATTCCGGAATCTTTCCGGCATTGTATTTCTGGATCAAATCATATCGGACGTAGTTGCCGTACCCTTGTGGAGCTTGTGCCGTCGACATAGGTATCCGCCATAGCTTCCCTGTCTGAGGGTCTTTGGCCAGCTCTATCTGCTCAGGGGTAATGTACTTTTGGACGAGCGGCGATTTGTCGTAATACTTCTGCAGGTCGATAAATGCGCCTTGGCGAGCGGCATCATAAGGCGCATCGGTTGAACGGGCATGTACAATGTCCGGCAAGTTTGCGGATGACAGGAGCAAATTCATCTTGGTCGCCTCGTCTGTTGCGTTCGGCACTTCCAAGTCAAGATCTACATTGGCGTAATCCTTGATAAGGTTGATGAATTCGTTGTCATTAGGAGTTATGCCATCCGGATGTTTAATTCCGGAGTTGGACATAAACATTGACAGCTTGATGCGCTTTTCCGGTTCTTTTACCGTAGGCTGTGGGCTGCTGCTGTTTGCAGGACCTTCCTCGCTGTTTTTGGAACAGCCTGCTGCTAACACCGAAACGGATAATAAAGCAGCCAAACATACCGGTAGTACTTTTTTCTTTTTCCACATTGTGCTTGTTAACCCTCCCTTTAGTGAATGCGCTTTCCTAACAAACTCATATTACTCCCGGTTTAAGAGTTGTGTCAATACGTTATTTGCAGAAAAAAACTTACTAAAATCCACATCAAAGTACTCCTTGCTTACTCGCACATCAATCTACTCGATTTCTTGTTATTTTAGGCCCGCCACTCATAAGATAGTGGAATTTGGAAGGCTGCCCCTTCTCCGATATCGTAGATGTAACCGGCAGCGAAGTCATCCGGATTCTTGTACCTGCGAATTAATGTGCTGTCGCCGATATCCAGGACATATAAACCATCGCCTACCCGACGTACTTTAAGGATCCGGTATACCGCATTACGTACTTTATCGTTGTCAATATAAATATATTGATTGACCATAACACCTGAATCTAATTCCAACTGCTCAAGATTCATTTGGACTGTAATTTCATTCGTCCTCTGCAATGTTCTCGTAAAGTCCACAATGGTTCCCTCGAGATGATTTATTGCTTCCAGGACAGCCGTTTGTCCCTCATGACGTATAGATGTGCCGTCATGCAGGTAGGCATAGACGGGTTCTCCAGACTGTTCGGAATACACCCCAAAAAATCCTTGAAAGGTGAATTTTCCATCCACAACATAGGCAGTGTTTGATCGAATAGAATTAACGATATAATCGGTTCTCCCGTTACTCAGAACAACCTTGACGGCAGAGGCGTCCTTATCGGCAATAACACGTCCGTTCACAGTCAGTTCAACAGACTCGATGCTATGAATGAATCTCTCTCCTGCGTAAGGTTCAATAACAGAAACAAATTGACTTTCAAGATTTTCGCCTGCTCTTGCGGCTATCACATACTTGAATGTCCTTGGATTGCCCGGGATTTGCGGCGGTTCTCCGTCGGCCAGCACAACTTCACTATGCTCTCCCAGCATGGTTAGACGGAGATGGACGTCTGCTGCGTCCTGCGCCCTTACCCCCCACGTATCTCGAATAAGCCAATCGATGCTAAATGAGCTCGCTGGGGCTTTGTCGCGTTCTAAGTTTGCAAGGTAATGGAACCCGCTTCCAGCATAAGAGGCGGATGTGCTGTCTGGGTCACTATATGCGAATTCCACGTTTTCTCCGGCATAGGATCCTTTTTCTTGCGCCTGCAGATTCAAACTATCGGTGCTTACGTCTCCCTCAGCCGCATGGAAACAGTAATGATGAGTTTGCCCTCCCTTCACCCGAAAAAAATCGACAGCGTAAGAGTGAGCATCATCAACCTGAATGTAAGCAGCGGTCCTGCGGTATAAGCTTGCACTTGAATAAACACCCGGGGCTTCAATATCGAATAATTGCACAGTTCCACCACCGTCATAATGATGAGGAATACCTACCCATCCGTTGCGCTGCTTGGATTCGTCCACAACTACCGTATTATGACTTACTGTATTGTTGATCCACTCCCATCTTTTCGGCCAATCAGCTGTCGATTCCGGGTATCCAAGATCCGGCGTTAGATCGATTCCGAAGGCATGTAGACCAATATTGAGCGTATCCTTGTGGCCGTGTCCCGTATTTCGACCGTAATAGATCCACAAGTCCCGGAGTGTGTTTTGATGCATTTCCTCAGCTGTCCCGTGTCCATGCTTTAATGCTGTAAACCCGTAGCCTGTCAAGTTTGTACTAGGATTCATCATGGGGCCGCAGCGTTCAATAACGTCTCGAACATCGGCAGCTGTCTTTTCTGGATCTTCGCTAAAGATGTCTCCCTGGAGACCATCGAAATGATTACCATTAAGAAAATAAGCGAATTGGGCGTAAATAGGGTCGCCGTATTTCTCAAATGCTAACAAATGCTCTCTCACGTTGCCGACAATCATCGGGTTTCCAGCCTTTCCAGTGTCCCCGATCGTCGGCGTATACCGATTTGCCATTACAAGAGGATAGCGCGTGTCGAACATTTTCTTGAATTTCACGTGGTTGAACAGATCGGCTTCTGCTGCCGTTCCGTAGAGATCCAATATTTCTGCAACCGATTTCATTTGATCGAGCCAAATGCTGTTGTACCCAGGCGAGGCTTCATTGCCGAAGCCGTCCCGATCCACTTCATCCACAAGCGTAGCTAGCACATTGCCGCCAGAAAGGCGCAGCTCCGGATCATATACCATACCGCCAGACTTCAGGATCCAGCTTACCCATTCCCCAGTAATTTGCGGTTTGTCCAGAACGATGGCCGCCATCGCAAGGGTCCTCTGATGCATACCGAAATTTCCTCTGATTTGCGCGTTCTTTACAGCAGGGAATACTTGAAGAACAATGCCTTCTTCGATATTTTTTTTAATTGCTTCAGGTGTATTTTTGGGGGTTCTGAATCGATACTGAGCTGCTTTTTCTGTCAGAAATGCGACAACATCGGCGTCTTCCATAACCGGGAAAAAAGCATCATAAGCAGCCAGAAAATCCCATACGAGTGTAGGTTCCCATATACATCCCACTATTTTTCCTTTTCCGGTCCCACCGTGACAATGGGCATAACCATCCTTCCATTTATGTACGGAAGAATCCATATCCGGATAAACATCTGCAACCCGATCCAACAAAACGATACCTGCCTGCGCGTATCTCAAATCTCCTGTGTACAAAAAGGCGTCTCGAAGCGCAATAACAGCGTTTGATACAAATCCTCTGTACCATATGTGCCAGTGATTGTAATAAGCCACAAACGTCCACTTGTATCCGTTCTCGTCTATCCACCCGAACCCGTCGTCAACACCCCAGCGATCTCCTCTTTCAGGGTAAAGTTCGTTCACTAGGTACTGGGGATCGCCCAAGCTCGGGTCAAAGCATCCGTCTTCGTCCAGAGCGCTGTTATAATAAGCTTGAAAATTATTAGTCGGAAACTTGTAACCACTGCTCGGATCCGTTAATTTCCAGGGCTCTTGCAGCGGATCCGCGAGCCATCCGTAAAAACCGTAATCTCGTAAAAAACTATCTCCGGTAATAGGCGAACCTTTGTCGATCCCAACCCTTATACTTCGGGGCAGCTTCTGGGTTGTAACCGCAGTCCACAAACCATCAAGCCCCATTTCCAAAACCTTTTCCGCTTCTCCTACAGCAGAATCTCGCTTACAAGCCGCCCATTCGTATTTACTGATATTGTTTCTCCCATGCATAACTTTTTGTTCTGTGTAATAAGTGCTCTTAGTTTTGATACACATTCGTTCTTGCCCAACACTTCCGTCTGCTTTCATTCGTAACCCCTCCATGAAATAGTACAGGAAGCACAAACTATATCAGCTTGCACCTCCTGGAAATGAACCTAATTATTTTGATAAATCTATTTCGGCAACTGTGTTCTTAGAATTTCCAAGCCTTGTGGAACACCGATCTGTGGGTCCATTTTCCCCTCGAACTCCAGCGTTACGTACCCGTTATACCCCTTATCAGATAGAATGCTGCCTACTCGCTTATAATCAATGTCAAGGTCATACCATTCTCCACCGCCGATATACGATTTGGCATGAACCAGTACAGCAAGCTCCGCAAGCTCCTCCATCTGCTCGTACATACCCTCTTTGAAATTCCCGGTATCGAGCACTACCCCCATATAAGGTGAAGGCAATTGATTATAAATCCGTTTGACTCCTTTTGCCGTGTAGGTGATTCCCCAATGGTTCTCCAGCCCTAATATAACGCCTCTCTTTTCCGCCTCGGGAATTAATGCGCCAATACTTTCAATCACCCACTCAAAAGCGTCATCTTCGGTATAACCGGGTAATGGAGGTTCTTTGGCATTGGCGGCCATCAAATCATCGAAGGACTTAATCGTTTTCCACCGGCCGGAATTGATTCGGATGCAGCCTGCTCCAAGCATTTCCGCCACTTCAAGCGAACGAATCGTATTATCGATTTGCGTCTGTCTGTCCGTTTGATCAGGATATACGAAATCCTGGTGAGTCGAAACCCCAAAAATATCGAGCCCCAAAGTAAGCGCTTGCCTTCTGAGCCGATGCAATCTTGCGGGAGATACATCCTCTCCAAGCTGCCGCTCAAGCACCTCAATTCCGTCAAAACCCATTCTTTTGGCATCCTCCAGAACGCTTTCCATAGGGTACGGCTCTCCCTTAAAATGCCAAAAACTGTAGCTGCTTACTCCGATGCGCATTTGTATTCCTCCTGTGTGTTCGTCGTTAGTATTAATGTTTCTTTTTAAATAAAACTTACTAAATACAACTTTATTTGAGCCGCTATATTTTGTCAACCTAATCCTGGCGTGGAAATAGATAAATGGTGTGAGTCGGCGGACTACAGGGAGGAGAGTTTGAGGGCATAACAATCAGGGCCTAATCCGGCAGGGGACACTCCCTACAGCTTAGACCCTAATGTTCAACGAATCATATTGCTTATTCTGGAGTATCTGAAGGCATGCCTCTGCCGGATTCAAACGCCCTGAAATACTGGGACGACACCAATACCGACGCGCCTAGAGCTACGCTATTCTCTTCTAGCAATGAAGGAAGGATATCGGGATATTCTACCGCAAAAGTCGGTTGTTCCTCGACATAGGCGGCTCTTACGTACTCCAGATATTGAGGGAACGCTCTGAGTATAGCCCCTCCGATGATGATTTTCTCAGGATCAAGAATACGCACCAAATCGCAGAGCACCCGTCCGATCAACCTGCAGCTTTCTCGTATCCGATTCTCAACGACAGGTACGCCAGCTTGGAGAGCCTCAAACACTTTGGCCCGGTCCAACTCCTCAATAGAGCCAATGATTCCATTGAAGGAAGCGACACCGTTCCTGCTGATGTACTCCTGCAGCCATTTCATCACGGCAGTCTCTCCGGCGATCGTAGTCAGACAGCCATGCCTCCCACATGCACATAACGTTCCGTTCGGATCTACAATGATATGTCCAATGTCACCTACTGACTGCAGCTTCCCCCTGTAAATAGCTCCATTAATAACTACTCCCAGTCCAATCCCCTTTAACAGGCCAACACATAACAAATGTGAGGCGTTTTGTCCTGCTCCATACCACTGTTCTCCTAATGCCATAACCTGCATATCTCCTTGGACATAAACAGGCAGCGCAAAATGATCTTCCAGGATTTGTCTTACGGGAACATCGTGCCAATTGGAGAAATCTAAAGCGTAGTAGGAAATCCCATTATCGCTGTCCACTCTACCCGGAAGACCTATCCCTATACCTCTGATTTTTTTACCAACCTGTGGATTGTTACCTATGATCTGTTCGATCGTTTCCTTGACCGCTCCCATGATCATCTCGGAAGATTCCTTAAAGGGGCACTCCTTGACAACTCTGTAAACGATCTCGCCGTTCAAATTCACAAGAACCGTAATAATCTCATAAGCTCCAAGATCAACCCCGATTGCATATGCTCCCTCCGGGTATAACTCCCACAGGCCGGCCTTCCTTCCACCCTTCCGGCTGGCCTCCCCTATCCCGGTCTGATGGATAAGCGACTCGACATCAAGCTCCTTGACTAGTCTAAGAACTGTCGAAGGCTGCAACCCCAATATTTTGGCCATATCAGCTTGTGAAATGGGTCCTTTTCTTCTTATCAAATCAAGAATATTGGCACGGTTCATATCACGCATTAACGAAGAATTACCAGAAAAGAAATCGTTCATCGGCCTCTTCCCCCTTTCTGCAGTTAGCTGGCTGCTGTGTCATAAGATAGTTCTACTCTACTTCTCATACAAATCGATTGAATCGATATAAAAGTAATGTTTCTCGCACCACTTGGTGTGTGGAAAATAGTTCATTTCCGAAGTCCCGTCGTCATGAATAGTGAATCCTGGATCCATATCTGCCAAATCCAAAACAGTTCCTCTTTGTTCTGTATGGATATCCTTGATTTGGTAACCATGCGTTTTGCCGTCTGGATGGCTTACGATCATGTGGCTCCCTATTAAACGCACAGGCACAGGAACATCAACAATAAACGCATTGCAGGTGTTCCCGCCCATTCGACGAAGCACCGCGCAGACTGTTCCTTTCAGAGTGCCTGTCCCTTGGAGAATGAGATTTCCTTTCTTAATTAGCGAACCTCCCAGAAGCATCATCTGTTGGACTACTTCTCCCTCCATGCGGATGAAGCCCATTTTCCCTTGCAAACAAATGTCGCCGAGTATGATTTGCCCTCCATCAGGCATAACCGTGCTGAGAATGATATCCTTTATTTTACCATGCTTGACGACTACTGCAACATCGCCATTATGTGATCCGGAGAAACGGAATATTTCCAAACTTTGAATGTTGGATTCTCGTCCGGCGCCAATCGGTTCTATTAAAGTGACAAAAGCGCTCTGAAGCTGCTCTCCATCCCTCCTGACGATCATCTGTGGCGCAAAATATTGTTCTGCCATATCGTTCGTATCCTGCTTGTACATCCTGGTCCCTTTGAGGGAAGGCGAATGACCGATAAAAAGTTCGTTGAGGCCGTCCCCTGCATTTCCCATGATACGCAATTGAGCTCCATCCGCGCTTCCATCCTTGGTAACCAAAGTCAGCTCGTATGTTCGATCTTCGATCACGGCTCTCTTCACTTGTTTAACATACATATACGGGGCATAATGCTCCCCAGCAAATCCTTGATCCGTTTCCACAGCAGGTTCTATAAATTCTACACCCTTGGGGAGCAGAGTCGGACCGAATGGAAGCAATGGCGCATCGGTCTGAAAGCTTGATTCGTGATTCGCATCGCCGTGCAACGTATATTCATGTCGATTCCCTCCGTGGATGCGAAAGATGTCAAGCACATAACTTTCACTAGCATTTTCGCCTGAGAACCCGATCGTCCAAAGTTCCCTGTCATATAGCTCCGCCACTTGGTATGCGTTCTCTTGGCCTGCGCGCATCACTTGCAAGAAAGGGCTAACGGGTGCAAATACTGTTATATTCCCGCCGTGTTTGCCCTGTTCGATGTCCATATCTTGACTGTCCACGACGACTGTGTTGTGTCCAATTGTTGAAACTAACGAATGACGGTATTTAGTATGGGTATACCCTAAATCAGGTAATAGCTCCTGTCCATGCGCAAACAAAACTAGATTTAGGGGATCCAGATGGTTATGGCCATATTTCGGTACAAAGGTAAGATAAACCTGCATTTGATTGTGATCTGTACCTCTCGTCATCTTGCCTATCCCCGCCGCAGGCAGCAGGAACGAACCCGTATTGAGATTCGGATGATCTGTTTTGTCATATGCCCACGTGTCCATAATGGGAAATGCGCTGCCGTTCGGATAAGCCAAATCGTCAAGCAGACGTTGCGCTTTCCTAAGAATCGGAAGATCTTTCTCCATATCCAGACAATCGATCGTTCCACCTGTGATCGGCGAAACATATCCTTCCGGATCATTCCAACCTAATAGCGCATCAGTAACCTTCTTTAATCCTTCCATAATTTGACGGTGATAGGAAAGGGTAACCTCTTTCCAAAAGCCGTCAAAAAGAAACTGATTCATGCAAAAAACCTTCATATTTTCTACAATTTCGTGAATATACTTCGGATCATTCAAAGCTTTTCCCAGAGCGGCGAGGCCGATCCAATTCGCGAAATCCATATTCGTATTCATAATTGGATATGTTTTAATAAAGCTTACGGAAGGCAGAAACATTTGATCGACAACCAGGGATCGGACATCTTCGCCCTTCTCCTTGCTAAGAAGCTGAAAAGCATTCGTTCGATTGATTTGACCATATGCGCTGAATAAATACCGCAGCTGATAGAGGTCCATATAGAACCATCTGTTCCATAGCCCACCCCAATAAGGGTATGGCGGGCCTGCTTCCTTTTCAATTGGATAGAAAAGCCATGGGTAATCATAAACGGGGACATATCCTTTATACATTTGCGCAAACCTGTATAGAAGTCTGGCCGCCCCTAAGGGGTCAACCGATGCAAGCCTGTCGGTTTGCTCTAGTACATAGTCGCGCCTTCTAGACCAAATATGAGCAGTTAGGAAAAACTTTTGTCCATTCTCATTTTCATAATAAGGGTATCGGACTGTTTCTCCTTCTGAGTTTTTTACAAGAAATTCTCGATTTTCCGGATAATCTTGATTGGGATAAATAAGCGATGATTTCCCACTTGTTAATTCGTTCGGATTCTCCGCCTGCCAATCATATAGCATGTATGGCCAAAGTTCTGGTCGGTCAGGCAGTCCTGCGAACGTAATCCCCATTTTATCGGGTATCAGTTCTATTAGTCGGTGCACTTCATCTGAAGCTGGAGCCGATTCGATAGAAACTGGCTCATCCTGTATTGCTGATGCCTCGACCATACTAGTCCATAGAGTTTCAGGCAGTAATGTTCCATAACCCGCCTCCATTAAATCCATTCGGTCAAAGCAAAGTGAGGTTGATCCGATTACCTCGCCTCGTTCCCCAAGCATCGTTACATCGAGTTGGTAAAGACCATTTTCCAACGGCTCTGGATGATCAAACGCAATCGAATAAGAATTTTCTCTACCGGTAATAGTAAACGGGGCGATGCGATGTACTTTACCTGTAGGCGTTTTCCATTCTAGCTGTACCACCGATCCTAGTACGTCAACACCCTTGGCGTGAAGGGTAATCTCCTTCGAGTTGAAACCGACATAAGTCATTTCACAGATTTGGAGACTACTGACGTTCGCATCGGCGCCGAAGATAATCGTTCCCAAGCGCCCTTCTTCAGTAACGACAGTTTTAAGAAAGTAGGAAGCTCCTTTGTCTATGAAATAGGAATGGCGAATCGGCACCCAAGAATTCGCAGGTCGATAACCGATTGCATGGCGAAGTATGTTCATCCTCCATACATCCCCTGACTGAATGCGCTTAACATTCAAGCTCAGAAACGGAATGGCAAGCTCAATAAACCAATACCCATCACATTCCGCAATGTACGGGTTAATGTGCTCGAGCTCAATACACTCCACCCCAATATCCGTATGAACATCCTTGGACGAACCAGGAAACAAGATCTTAACCCGGTAGTATTGAGGTCGCGATTGTTCAGGATTCAATACGACCTCTATGCTTTCACAAGCTGCAATGGCCATAGCTTCGGAATCAAAGTATGCTTTAATTCCAATAAACAGATGGCTTTGATCGTAGGCAAGCATGACCTGGGTTTTCGGATAAGCGGTTTTATAATTGAAAAAGTTCATAAATGGACTTAATTGGGCTGCATCTTCCCATATACGATCATTCTGTTTTCCGCTTATAGGGGTAACTTGCCTTACTTCCGGTATATAAACTCGATGGCTATCATGAATCCGAATGAGTGCTTTCGTACAGTTGTGATTCATTATCTTCTCCCCACTATTCCCTATTACGTTTTTCATAGATGTTTGGTCGCATCTTCATGTTAGCTGTTTGAATTTTAGCCAAATAAATCTTACTTTGATAGCCTTTTGGTGTCAATAAGTTTTTTGTTTGAAGTTACTTACTAAATAGTATGAATTATTAGATTCTGTTGTCCTTAGATGACACGACGGCCCGATTCCGCTATAATGGAGAAATGAGATTTAGGACCTGGTCATAATTGTTAGAAGTTGCGGCAGTTTCTATTCTCCATCTTATTCACAAAGGCGGAACGGTTAATGAATTATGAAGATTTCAAACATATTGTTCTCGATCGAAGAAGTGTAAGAAAATATACAGAGCAGGCCGTTAGCGCTGAAGACATTCGCGAATTAATCGATTGCGCTCGATATGCGCCTAGCGATACAAACTCTCAGACTTGGGAATTCATTGCGATCCTGAACAAGGATAAGATTAAGGAGATCGAGGCGATTACCTGGGAAGAGCTGCACAAACGCGCTGCAATCGCTGAAGAGAAAGGACTAAACAAGGAAGCACGTCTGTTAACGAAATCATTCGGTCCTTATGCCACCGCCTTCTCCGATGCTCCTGTCCTTATTTTCTGCTTGGCAACACCTTATACATCCAAGTTCCGTGAACGCATCTTTGATCCAATCAACCTGGTTCCGGACTCTGTATGGGAAGAAGAAGGGATTAAGAGCAGCTGCCTGGCCTCACAGAATCTCATGTTGGCGGCGCATGCGCGCGGTTTAGCAACCTGTCCGATGACAGGCCCCGTTCTGCTTGCTGCCGATCGTCTTCGTGATTATTTGGGTATCGAGTCCAATCGTCAGATAAATATGGTGATCTCGCTTGGTTACCCTTTAGAGCGTCCAGGAAGACTTCCTCGCAAAGAAGTGGATGAGATTTTGACGATTATTGAATAGTAGTATGGGGAAGAAAGAGGCTATCCAGCAAGGTTTATTAACACCTTGTCGGATAGCCTCTCTGTTATTTCTTGTTAGACTTGCCGTTTGATCCAGCTACTTCGGAATCTTGATTGTTTCCAGGCTGCTCTTTCTTCCCTTTATTGGTTGCGGTTGTACGCGACATACGGTTTACCTCCCTTCCTGTTATCATAAAAATTATGTCCAGCACGAATCAGCAATATTCTAATATTATTCCTGTTTGTCCTTAGGTTAAAAATAAGAAAAACCGCTAGAGAAGATCACTCTAGCGGTCCTTGGCCATTGAGTTCAGTTGTGCGCGTGGAAGGGCAGAAAGGCGGGCTACGATTGCTGTTGTGCTAGGGTTCCCTTTATTATGATGTTTAGAGGTAGGAACCCAAAAACAAAGGCAACTACTTCGTTTCTCCGCTCCACCTCCCTGCCCTTCCTGTTCGACTTTGGATGAGGAGCCTCTTAGATCAGATTCATGTATGGTAGATGTAGACGAATTCGACATCTAACCCGGAAAATAGGCCGTTTACGGATCTAGATGTCGAAGAATTATACATCTAAACCCTCAAACTCTTCAAATTGCACCCCTACAGGCTCAAAACTCGTCGAAACGGGCCTTAGATGTCGAAATTTTGTACATCTACACGCGAAAACTCACGGAAATAGCCTATCTGTGTATAAATCATCGACATCTACTTTAATCCGCTAAAGAAATTCCGTGGTTCTGGGATGCAAAAATGCAGTTCAAATTTCTGAATTTGGTCAAAATGAGCCAAAAACAGAAATTAAACTGCACTCAGATACAATTCAATATCGTATTTTACCATAATTTGCAGGAATTAATTGCGCTTTTGCAATTGGATTCTTCAAATTGTGCCTTGCTAAATACGGTGAAGTGTCTCATTCACCACGGCTTATCCTAATTTGTTCATTTCCTCATCATCGATCTCGAAGTTCGCGTAGACATCTTGAACGTCGTCATTCTCGTCGAACCCGTCCATCATCTTCATAAGCTTCTCGGCGTTCTCGCCCTCAGCACTTACATAGTTCTGAGGCACCCAACGAATCCCTGCGCTGTTGAAGGTAAACCCTTCATGCTCCAGATTCGTCTTCACCGTCTCGAACTCATGCGGATGGGTGATGAACTCGAAGCTGTCTTCGTTCACAATCAGATCTTCAGCGCCTGACTCCAATGCTTGCATCATCAGGTTATCTTCGTCGTACTCTGTATCTTCGTCACGTTCCAGTACAAGAACGCCTTTTTCGTCGAACATATAAGCAACACAACCTGATTCGCCCATATTTCCGCCACGCTTGTTGAAGATCGATCGTACGTCAGCAGCCGTCCGGTTGCGGTTATCGGTCAGACATTTGACCATTATGGCAACGCCGCCTGGACCGTAACCCTCATAGATGATTTCCTCGTACTCTACACCCTCACTGCCGCCAGTTGCCTTCTTAATCGCCCGTTCGATATTATCGTTAGGCATGTTAATCTGACGGGCATTCGCTATCGCGGTCTTCAGCTTGAAGTTTCCTTCGATATTCGCTCCGCCTTTGCGGGCTTCCATATAAATCTCTCTAGCCAGCTTAACGAACATATTGTTCTTGGCTTGGTCCAGCTTGCTCTTCTTGCCTGCAAAATTTTTGAACTTCGGCATTGGTAACGCTCCCCGATTAGTAAATTGGCATAGTCTAGTTTACCACTATACTAGGGAGTGGTCAAAGGGCGCAGCGCTAATAGATGGGTTGAACCCGGAATAAACGGCAGATGAGACTCTACCAATCGACATTCCACTCCGTGTTCCCTTATTCTTTGCATCAGCTGATCCAAATAAGGGTATGGCTCCCATCTTAAGGAGAGCAATGGATATACTCTTACTTCTCCCTCTGGTTTGCATACACGCAGCAGCTCCAATAAAGCAGCTTCATGGAATGCCTCATCGAATTGTTCTTCATATAAGAACAGGAAGTGGCTGCATAACACTAGCGAGAATGAAGCATTCGCAAAAGGCAGCTTCGGCAAAAATGCTGGTACGTAGGTATGCTTAGAATCAGACTCGGACTTTACTTCTTCATTCGAACCAATCGTATGTTGCCGTGCAAAATGTTGCGAGAACTGTTCAAGAGCAGCTTCACGTCCAGCTTTATGACGATCTATTGAACCGTAATAATTCCAGTCGAGTTTATGTTTCAGCGAGGCAAGCTTCATAGTCGATTCCTCAATCTCCCGCAGCCCTTTTTCCCGGATTTGTTCCGGTGACATGGCATACAATGGATCTGCAGCTACAGCCCTATATCCTCTAGCTGCTGCTCCTGCGGTAAAGGATGAGGCTCCTGCTGCTACGTCCAGAATCGGTCCCCTGCTTAACAGCTCCTGGTCTAGGTTGAACATCAGCAAATACTCTTCATAGGAGCGGCATGTCATGGCTACCCCAATTTGTGCATAAATCTCCGTGTTTCGCTCATTCTTACTCATCTCTCTCAGCTCTCCTCGACTCTTCTCGACTCTTCTCATCTCTACATTCAAGATTAGGATGATTATAAGGGGTGTCTGTAACATTTTCAATCTATTTTTTCATAACTTAATGATTTGATCCTTAAAGGAATTCACTGTTCGAAAATCAGGCATGTCTATTACTCTCCCGCCATTCATAATGGATAGCTCGGATAATAGTCCAATGGCCGTCCATTCGCAAGCTTCGTATACATCAACCGCAACCGGAGTACCTTCGCGAATCGCTTGAACGAAGTCATGCACAATGTAGAAATCCGATCCCCAATGCTCGGCTGACTGCTGCTCTTCACTCACCTTCTTGTAACGCTCCGGCAAATACGCATTGAAGTCTGAGAGCGGTCTCCACTTGGCTTGGTCTGCCTTGTCGCCCATCGATTTCAGCCATATTTTGTGCGTATCCCCCAGGCCTCTCGGCGCTTCATAACAGCCTTCGGTGCCTTGCAACGTATAATAAGCCGCATTAATCGGCCGATTCGAGATACAGTCAACCCGGAGCTTGATCAGTTTGCCGCTCTCCATCTGACACAATGTAATGCTCGTATCCTCTTGCCGGAACTGGGGTGCCGTATGCCAGCCAGTCCCCATACATGATATGGCCTTGATTCGATCCCCTTTGAACCATTTCATAACAGGTCCGATACTGTGTGTTGGATAAAAGGCTCCCCTTTTGCCCAGCTGCCAATAATTTCTCCAGGTTTTAGTGTTAGAGGCCTTTTCCGGGTTGCGTCTGTCCCCAATTGCTAATGATTTAATATCATGAACATACTCACCCTCCCCGAAGTAAACTTCCCCAAATAACCCTTGCTGGACCATATTCGTTATGATCTGATTCTCAGGAATATAACAACAATTCTCCGCCATCATATACACCGAGTTACTCTGTTCTACGGCTTCCTTAAGCCACCAGAGTTCGTCCATCGTTACTCCGGCTGTTACTTCACACAGGACATGCTTGCCTGCTTGTAATGCCGCAATAGTCTGCTGAAAGTGAAGCTGCATGGGTGTAGCTATAACAACCGCGTCCAAATCTGAAGCTAGCATGTCTTCATATATGCGATAAGTATTAGGAATATTGTACTTCTGAGCTTGCGCCTGCAGTATGTCCTGATCCAGATCACATAATGCTGATACCTCAACATCAGGAATCGAACGAAAACCCATCAGTGCGCTTAAACCTCTAACCCCGACAATACCTACTTTTAAAGTCAATGGATCCAGCTCCTTCCCTTATTGACTCTAGTATAGCAATTTTATAAATGTTTTGTAATATTAAAAACAGTTTTGTAATACGAAACATGGGCTTAACAGACCAAGAAGAAAGAGTCCGCTTGCTGCGTGAAGCGCCCGAGGATTTGCTACGCAAGTATGATCGGTTAAGTTAGCGGCTGCATTGATTTCCATGTCCAAATGCGTTATGATGCAATTTGAATATACAGAAAATAACCTTCGAGAAACGCCTCGCGTCAACTGAAAATACCGGTTATTTTCAGCAGAAATGGAGCGTAATAAATGGCATCGATCAAAAAAGTGCAAGTGTTCAAACAAGATAAATGGAACATGATTAATGTTGAGGTTCATGGTACTCGGATCGTGGTAAGAGAGATTTCCGAGCAATGGGGCGAAGACAATCATGAGTTCCTCAGCCGCCCCGCGCTCATGCATTGGGCTCAACAGCGATTTAGCCCCGAGCGTTACACAGGTACGGAGGAAGAGCGTCTGGATATTCTTGCGAAATTCAAAGAAGTTTAGTTTGCACGAGACAAGAAAGGGCAGTGCTTCGCGTAGCAGTTCATACGCGGGCACTGCCCTTTTCTAATGAAATATTCTGAGTGTGGTTTGTATGAGAGAAAAATTTATTTGTTATTAAGTTTATCCCCCTTTTCTCTAAGAGAAGTTTAAGGTTGCATGGCTATAATAGAGGCGCCACCCTTATGAACGATTCGAAGGAGATACCCAAACATGAAAGTGTTAGTCGTGGAAGACGAGCTTTCCTTGCTTACGGCAATAACTCAGTTATTTCGCGAGGAAGGATATGAAGTGGATGAGGCTACTGCGGGAGACGAGGGGCTATATTTCGCTGAGACGGGAATTTACGACTTGTTAGTGCTGGACATCATGCTTCCTGAACTGAACGGTCTTCAATTGCTTCAAACGCTACGCAGAAACTCAATCGATACTCCGGCACTGCTCCTAACCGCCAAGGACAGCGTAGAGGACAAGGTGCGGGGCCTTAACACTGGGGCTGACGATTATTTAGTCAAACCTTTTGCCGTACCTGAACTGCTTGCGCGGGTTAGAGCCTTGCTGCGAAGGAACCCTAATACCGGGCCGGAAGGCGAATTGAAATATGAAGGTCTAAGAATTGAGCCGAAACAAGGAGACGGGTTATTCCATGACCGCCTGCTGCATTTGACAACCAAAGAATATGAACTGCTCCAATACTTGATCCGCAATAAAGAACAAATCATTACGAGAGAGCAGCTGTTTGACCGCGTATGGGGGCTGGATTCAGATTCGGGGTTAAACCTGGTTGATTTATACGTCCATTATGTTCGCAAAAAACTTGCGGCTGCAGGCTGCGAAGGCTGGATCCAGACGGTCCGAGGAATCGGTTTCATGCTGAGGAGGAAATAATCGGATGTTTCAAAAAACCAAGAGGCAGTTAGCCATAAACTATGCTGCGCTCTTTCTTCTTATTTTGGCTGCGCTTGGTGCAGCAATATATTGGTTTGTCGAGAATCATCTATTCTCCAAAGTGGATGAGGCGCTGGCAGGCCAAGATCAACAATTCGTAATGAGTTCGATCAATAGCATAGGTACTGAACTTTCCCAAAGCGTTGTGCCACAGGTTAGTATAAGCGCAGTTAAGCCTGTTGTAATGGATCCGCGGATTTTCATTGCGATTAATGACATTAAAGGACGTTCAGTCACCACAAAGCCCGCCATGAATTTCGAACCCGGTACGCTCCAGTCTGTGATCGATAAATCAGAAGGCCGAAAGCTAAGTACAGTACGTGTTAATGGCCATAACTATCGGATAAGAGCAACAGCCAACCAAGTGGGTACCCTTCTTAATTATTCCAACCCTTTAATAGTCAGTATGCCTGCCGTTTATGCCATTATCAATGTCGATTCCGAAATGAACATGCTGAACAGCTTGCTTATTATTCTCGCCATTGCGGGCGGTATTGGCTGCATTCTAGTCATTCTCGCGGGGAATTATATGGCTGGACACGCTCTTGTCCCTATTAGAAAGGCATGGGAGCGCCAACAGCAATTTGTAGCGGATGCCTCTCACGAGCTGAGGACGCCTCTATCGGTAATGGGCACAAACGCAGAATTGTTGCTGCGGCATCCTGATCATACGATCGAGCAGGAAAGCCATATTATTGCTCCTATCTTGAGAGAGATTAAGCGGTCCTCCAAGCTTGTTTCTCAGCTGCTCACTTTGGCTCGCTCAGACTCTAATCAATTGGAATTGCACCGTGTGCCCTTGCTGTTGAATGAACAGCTTGCTGAATCCGTCGAGTCATTTCGACCTCTCTGCGAATTGAAGTTGATCCATTTGGAATCTGATTTGCAGACCCCTATCGAATTCACAGGGGATGAGGAACGTTTGAAACAGCTCGCTGTGATTCTAATGGATAATGCGGTCAAGCATACTCCCGAAGGAGGCACCATCCGGATAACGTGCGATAGAACCGGCTCCGCTATTCGAATCCAAGTGAAAGATAACGGGAGCGGCATATCTCCCAAAGATCTACCCTATATTTTCGACCGATTCTATAGAGGTACTGAAGCACGTAACCGCTCGGAGGGAGGAACAGGGCTTGGTCTTTCTATCGCAAAGTGGATCTCGGAAAAACACGGGGGAACCATACAAGCCGCTAGCACGCTAGGACATGGGACCGCTATGACGGTCATTTTGCCGCTATACGGATTTCAAAGAAAGTTTTAAGGTTGCTCAAAAAGTAACTTAAGATTATACGTTCATAATGATTGTAGGCGGGGCATCCGCTGAAATGCAAATCTACATAAAAGAAAGGTTGGAGCGAGTATGAATAAAAAGTCAAAAAGCTTGATGGCGCTTGGCATGACGGCGGTATTGGCGGCTGCTATTCCTATGGGAGCGAATGCAGCAGAGGTAAACAATGAAGGATTACTGAAGGAAGGAGTCGTGTTTTCCAGCAGCAATGTGTTAGTCCATAGAGGTCAGAAGATCGAAGATGTGGATTTCTTTAGAAAAGGAAATGTACCTTTCGTGTCTGCTGCACCTTCACACAGCAAGGCCATTAGGATTGCTGGAGACAACAAAGAATTGCTTACCTTCCTTGGCATGAATGAGGAAACGTTCTTTACTGAAATCAAGAGCGGCAAGTCGCTTCTGGAAATCGCCGAATCCAAAGGCATTACCAAAGAGCAGCTGATTGAATTTCAAACCAAGCAATTCACGGCTAATATCGACCAAGCCGTGAAAGACGGGAAACTGACCGAAGAGCAAGCCGCGAAGATGAAAGAGGATTTTGCAGGGCATATAGAGCAACGTTTGGATGGGAAAGCGATGTTGTTTACCTCTTCTGCGCCAGCTAAAGAGCCGTTTATGGAAGCCCTACCTGGGCAAGAGATCGCTCACAAGGTCATTAGGATTGCTGGAGACAACAAAGAATTGCTTGCCTTCCTTGGCATGGATGAGGAAACGTTCTTTACTGAAATCAAGAGCGGCAAGTCGCTTCTGGAAATCGCCGAATCCAAAGGCATTACGAAGGAGCAACTGATTGAATTTCAAACGAAGCAATTCACTGCGAATATCGACCAAGCCGTGAAAGACGGGAAATTGACGGAAGAGCAAGCCGCGAAGATGAAAGAAGATTTTGCGGGGCATGTTGATCAACGTCTGGATGGGAATATGATGTTGTTTACGTCTCCTGGTCCAACTAAAGGGCCGTTTATGGAAGCCATACCTGGTCAAGCGTTCGCTCACAAGGCCATTAGGATTGCTGGAGACAACAAAGATTTGCTTGCCTTCCTTGGCCTGGATGAGGAAACGTACTTTACTGAAATCAAGAGCGGCAAGTCGCTTCTGGAAATCGCCGAATCCAAAGGCATTACTAAGGACCAGCTGATTGAATTTCAAACGAAGCAATTCACTGCGAATATCGACCAAGCCGTGAAAGACGGGAAACTGACCGAAGAACAAGCAGCGAAGATGAAAGAAGATTTTGCTGGGCGTGTAGAGCAACATCTGGATGGGAAAGCGATGTTGTTTACAAAACCAGTACGGATCGAGATGAAAATGCCGGACGTTGGAGTCACTCCTGACTTGTTGCTTGAAGGCAGCATGGGGAGCATCAAGCAAATTTTTAGGTAAGTTATATACAAAAGACCCGGGCCACTGAAAATGTGGACCGGGTTGTTTTTATGTGAGGCCTGAGGGCTGTTGATGGTCGTTAAAGTCACGTACCCCTATACATTCACCATCAGCTTGGAGAATTGTGCATTGTGCAGCCGCGCGTACGTCCCCTTTAGCTCAAGCAGCTCCGCATGCGTCCCTTGCTCCTCTACACCATCTTCGGTGACGACTACGATGCGATCCGCATGACGGATCGTGGCAAGCCTGTGTGCGATAATCAGAGTGGTGCGATTAACTGCCAGCTCCTCAAGCGCCTGCTGGATGACCGCTTCTGTCTCCGTATCGAGCGCCGAAGTGGCTTCATCCAGAATGAGGATCGGCGGATTCTTCAAGAACATGCGAGCGATCGCGAGTCGTTGACGCTGACCGCCGGATAACTTGAAGCCGCGTTCTCCGATCAGCGTATCCAATCCCTCTGGCAACGAGTCTATTAGCGCACCAAGATGAGCTCGATGGGCTGCCTCTGCTATTTCTTTATCGCTTGCGCCCAAGCGTCCATAGGCAATATTCTCGCGCATCGTTCCATTGAACAGGAACACGTCCTGCTGCACAATCCCGATATGCGCGCGCAATGAACGCTGTGACATCTTGCGAATTTCGATGCCATCAATTAATATTGTCCCTTCATCTACCTCATAGAACCGGGGAATGAGACTGCAAAGAGTGGATTTACCAGCACCGGATGGACCAACGAACGCAACTGTCTCCCCTTCTCTTATGCTGAGATCAATGCTCCTTAACACCTTCGAATGATTCTCGTAGCCGAATGTCACTTGATTGAACTCGATATTCCCGCGCAGCTTCTTCACATCAACCGCATCTGGTTCATCTTTTACATCAGGCTCCGTATCTAACAGCTCACAGAAACGTTTGAAACCCGCCATACCCTTTGGATAGCTTTCCATTAGCGCATTGATTTTGTCGATTGGCTTAAGAAAAATATTCACATACAGCAGAAAAGCAACCAACTCCCCGTAAGACAGCTTCCCTTGATACGTGTACCATGCTCCGCAAATAAGCACGATTAAGGAAATAAGACGAGTCAGCATATACATACCGGACGCGCTGAACGAGATGACTAAATAGGAGCGCAGCTTAGCTAACCGGAATTTGGCATTATTTTCTCCGAATTTGGCTTCCTCGAACGATTCATTACCGAATGACTTCACAACACGGATTCCTGAGACACTGTCCTCTACCCTGGCGTTAACATCGGCAATACTAGCGAACATTGTTGTAGCCGCACGATTCAGCTTTTTATTAAAGAACACAATAAGCCAAACTAAGACTGGAACAACTGTGAATGTAATAACCGCGAGCTCCCAATTGACCGTCAGCATGATTCCAAAAGCAGCAACAAAAGTCATTAATGCAATAAACAAATCTTCCGGCCCATGATGGGCCACTTCCCCGATCTCGAACAAATCATTCGTAATCCGTGACATCACATGACCGGTCTTCGTATTGTCGAAGAAACGAAAAGACAGCTTCTGAACATGACTGAACAATTGTTTGCGCATATCCGTCTCGATATTGATCCCTAGCTTGTGCCCCCAATAGTTGACCACGAATTGCAATCCCATACTGATCATATATAAGGCTAACAGTCCCACTCCTGCAGCGGCTATAGTTGACCACTTGCCTGTTGGGAGCAGCGAATCAATCATCCATTGCACAGACATCGGAAAAGCCAGTTCGAGCAAAGCAGCCAGAATCGCACAGCTAAAATCCAGCACGAACAGCCTGGTATGCGGAACATAATACGAAAAAAAGCGTTTAAGCACTACAGAGTACCTCCTCTAACAACCATAAGCGTTCGTAATCTAATTACAGATTCATAGTAAGGATGCAGCCTAAGTCCGTCAAGTGATAAAACGAATATAAATAACTTCCAAATTAACATCTCCTATATAGGATACGGATTTTCACATCCCTTGTATATGATAATGATTATCAGTATCATACGAGAATTGATTTCTATAATCAAACGGTTCTATAACCTGACTTTAGGTAAATAAGCTAGAACTGCGGGTGAATACTAGCTCCTTTAGCAGGAATTCAAGGTCTTGACGGAGAAGTGGTGTTAGTGGATCTAGCGGATAACTGATCATAACCCTGTTTCCGTAAGCTCTGACTATGATTGCAGAGGTGTTAACTCAAATGGTGGACGCTGGTTCGATCGTCTTGTTCACGATCGTATCTTTTTCTCTAGCGATCATTCTAATCATGAAAAAAGATACGATCCCGCCTCAACTGAAACGTTTTATGGCCATCGTTGCGATCGTGCTAGTCAGCTGTTCTTTTTTTCTAATCTTCTATAGTCTAATCACTGCTTTTTAAGATATGGCGGACGGGAGCAAGAGTAAGATATGCCAACCCTTTCATAAAGTGGAGCAAGTGAGGTCATACTAGTGGGAAAAAGGAGCTTCCAACGCTCATGAGAATATTCCCTTTGACCATAACTGTCTGTTTGCTTGCGTGTGTAATTCCATCCGCTCGATCCGTGTCGTCCATGCCTGCCGTGTACGACATGACGTCTCAAGAACAACCTAAAACATCCACTAGGAGGTTACCCATGAATCAAGTAATCAAACGTTCCGAGGTTCCCGTAGAGCACCGTTGGAAGATTGAAGATTTGTTCGGCGATCAAAAGAAATGGGATGCAGAATACGAGGAAGTCAAAAAATTATTGAAGCAAATCGAGCAATTCCAAGGAAAGCTGAATGACGAGAAAGCGGTCAAGCAATGTTTTGCGCTAGAAGACGAGATCTCTTTACATACTGAAAGACTATATGTATACGCCAATATGAAGCATCATGAAGATATGGCGGAATCTACTTATCAGGCATTATCGGAGAAATCGAAGAAATTAAGTGTCGATGTAGGCGAAGCGCTCTCTTTTATTACCCCGGAAATACTTGCTCTGCCTGAAGAGCAGCTCCAACGTTTTATTGCCAGTCCGGAGCTCGCCGAGTACAAAAAGACGCTTGAAGATATGCTGCGCCAGAAGCCTCATATATTGTCCAAATCTGAAGAAGCTCTGCTCGCACAAGTGGGCAACCTCTCACAAGCGCCAGGGACCATTTTCGGAATGATCAACAATGCGGATATGAAATTCCCGAAGATCAAGAATGACAAAGGCGAAGAAGTCGAACTCACTCACGGTCGTTACATCCAGTTCCTGGAAAGTCAAAATCGCGAGGTTCGGGAATCTGCATTCAAGGCTGTATATTCAACTTATGGCAAGCAAAAAAACACGTTGGCAGCTACACTCAGCTCGAATGTGACCAAAAATATTTTTTATGCTAAAACAAGAAAATATCCGTCTGCTCTCGAGTCCACCTTATACGGGGATAACATTCCGGTTAGCGTATATACGAACTTGATCGCAGCCATTCACGAGAGTCTCCCCCTCCTTCATCGGTATATCGAGGTTCGCAAAAAGCTGCTGAAGGTTGATGAGCTGCATATGTACGATTTGTTCGCTCCATTGGTAGAAGAATATAAGATGGAGATTCCTTATGAGCAAGCAGAGAAAACCGTTATGGAGAGCGTTAAGCCATTAGGTGAACAATATCAGGCCATTCTTAAAGAAGGCTTCGAGAACAGCTGGATCGATGTGTATGAGAATGAAGGCAAAAGAAGTGGCGCCTACAGCTGGGGAGCTTATGGAACGCATCCATATGTGCTTCTGAATCACAAAGACAACTTGAACAGCATGTTCACTCTGACTCATGAGATGGGACACGCGATTCATTCCTACTTGTCCGATAATACGCAGAATTACCGCGATGCCCAATACACCATCTTCCTGGCTGAAGTTGCCTCTACGTTGAACGAAGCCTTGCTGATGGACTATATGCTCAAGAAGTCGACGGATCCGAAGGAAAAAATGTACCTGCTGACTTATTATGCAGATCAGTTCCGGACTACTGTATTCCGTCAGACGATGTTCGCGGAGTTCGAAAAGATCATTCACGAAAAGGCGGAAGCTGGCGAATCGCTCACCCATCAAGACCTCAGTAAAATATACTATGATCTGAACAAACAGTATCATGGCGATTCGATGGTTGTGGATCAGGATATCGAGATGGAATGGGCGCGTATTCCTCACTTCTATAACAGCTTCTATGTGTTCAAATATGCGACAGGCTTCTCGGCTGCGACCAGCTTCGCGAAGCAAATTCTGGACGAAGGTCAGCCGGCAGTAGACCGTTATCTTGGCTTCCTGAAGAGCGGTGGAAGCGACTTCTCGATCGAGATTCTGAAACGCGCTGGTGTCGACATGTCCTCACCAGAACCGATCCATCAAGCGATGAGCGTGTTCAAGGGATTGGTTGAGGAGATGGAGAAGCTAACTAAGTAAGCTTGCGGCGGTTGGCAGTTGCGCCCTGTTGCGCGGTTGCGGCGACTGATGATTTACATGGTTGGCAAATCTTATCTCGTTAGAGGGATAGAGAGCCGAAGACATAAGGGGTCGGAGTTTCCATATAAGGGAACTCCGCTCCCTTATTCTCTTTATTATTGTTTTGGATGGCTCAATAAGGGAATTTTACAGCCTTATCGTCCAGATAATGTTCGTTTTTGCGGTGAAAAGACTTAATAAGGGAACTCTTGCTCTTCTGTCAAGAAAGTAGACCCCCCTAACTCAGGCAACGTGTCTGTAGTACTCCTGTTCGAAGCGCATCGGTGACATGTAGCCAAGGGTGCTGTTGGATCGTTTTC